>DATJDT010000070.1:0-3837 GCA_035497275.1 Pedobacter sp. | reverse complement strand
CAGTATACAGGTAATGCACCCGCATTTTTAGGTTCTCAACAATACATGCGTTTATATAACGAAGCTGCAGCAAACGATGGACTTCCAGCAAAATATACACCAGCACAAATAGACGCCTATAACGACCCCAATAGAGATCAGTTGCTTTACCCTGATGTTAATTGGAATGAAGAACTATTAAAAAATACCACTTCCCAATCGCGTTACAATATGATGTTTAGAGGGGGTTCTAAAGATTTTAGATATTTTGCTATTATGGGATACCTACACCAGGATGGTATTTTTAAACATGGCAGTGAAAATGAAAATTTATATGGATTTAGTAATAACATAGATTTTAAGCGCTATAACTTTCGTACAAATCTTGATTTTCAGGCGACTAAAAGATTACTTGTTTCATTGGATCTTTCGGGACGTTTAGAAGATAGGAATTACCCTGGTACTGGTACTGCAAGCATCTTTAACAACATGTCTATTTATCCTTCTAATGAGTTTCCAATGCGTTATGCTAATGGAAGAATTGGAGGTACGTCTCAGTTTCAAAATAATCCATTCGGCCTAATTGCAAATTCTGGCTACGTTACTGAATTTAGGCGCAATTTTTTTGGAACAGTTAAGTTAAAACAAGAGTTGGATATGATTACGCCTGGTTTAGGTGTAAATGGGGCTTTTGCTTTTGATAACTATTTTTATACCAACGGAGGAAGAGATAAGACTTTTGCAGTATACAGTAGAAACCCAGATGGAAGCTACAATACCTTTGGTACAGAAAGCTTATTAAGTGTGGTAGGTAGGTCAAATGATCAAGACAGACGTACAACTTTTTTTACAAATTTAACTTATCAACGTGAATTTGGGAAGCACGCTGTAAACGCATTTGTCAATTATAACCAAAGTTATCGAAACAGTGGCGGATTTGATTTTCCATATGCCTCTCAGGGACTTGCTTCAAGGATAACTTATACTTTAAACAAACGATATATAGCTGAACTGAATGGCTCTTATAGCGGTTCAGAAAATTTACCTGAAGGTAAACAGTTTGGCTTTTTCCCAACGGTTTCCGCAGGATGGATTGTATCTGAAGAAGCATTTATGAAAAACCAAAATCTGATCAATTTCTTGAAAATTAGAGGTTCTTTTGGCTACACTGGAAATGCTGATATTACAGGAGATGGAACACAACGTTTCCTTTTTCAAGATTTTTATCAAGCCGGTACTGGTTATGTTTTTGGAAATAATGCAGCAAATCTCGGTGGAAGAAGACAAGCAAGATTAGCTAACCCAAATGTTACTTGGGAAACTTTAGCACAAACTAACTTGGGCTTTGATGTATATTTCTTAAAAGAACAGTTTAAATTATCCATTGATGCATTTAAGGAAAAAAGAACTGATATCCTTACTGCCCCAAATATTTCGAGCACATTTGGTATTAGTACAGCCCCATTTAATGAGGGGATTATGCAGAACAAGGGAATTGAAGGGGAATTGGCTTATACTTATGAAGGCAATAAAGCTGGTTTCTCTATAGCATTGTTAGCTTCCTATGTTGAAAATAAATTGATTTTTAACAACGAGGTTCCTCGCTTATATGATTACCAGAAAAGAACTGGAAGAGTTACATCTGCTATTTTTGGTCTGCAAAATCAAGGATTTTATTCATCGCAAGAGGCAGCTACAATTAACAATGAAATAGCTCTTGCTCCCGCGCAAAAAACAATACCACAACCTTTGTTTGGGAATGTGAAGGCTGGCGATATGAAATATATCGATCAAAATGGAGACAAGTTAATTGATGTGAATGATGAGGTGTTTTTGGGAACTAGTTTGCCGAAATTTTACTTTGGGGTGCAAGGAGGATTTAAATATGCGAATTTCGACCTGTCTTTCTTGTTTCAAGGAGCTGCAGGGGGGATGGTTGATTTACGCAATGTAAGTACACAAGGGTTTCAGAATGGAGCCAAGCCTACAACCTATGCTTTAAACCGTTGGACTCCAAGTACTGCGGCAACTGCTAATTTCCCTCGTTTATCGATTGTGAACAGCGCAGTTAATTACCGCGTCTCAGATTTTTGGCTAGCCAAAGGCGATTATTTGAAGTTGAAAAATGTGGAGATAGGGTACTCCACGCCAATTCGTAACAATGGTAAACTTATTATTAGTAAAGTAAGATTCTTTGTTAACGGTTCTAACGTTTTTATTTTAAATCGTTTACCGGTTAAATGGATGGATTCCGAGATGCTGTCTGCGGGCATAGGTAATTACCCACGCATGCGTGTAATTAATTCTGGAGCACAGTTTACATTTTAATAAGCACATATCTTTTGAAATAAAATTATATAATGATGAAAAAAAATATTCTTATTCTCATTTTTGCTACCACAGCCTTTATTTCTTGTAAAAAAGGTTTGCTGGAAAGTCCACCGGAAATTTTGGTTCCGGAACGACTGATTTTTACAGAAATTAATTATGTAACAGAATATGTTACTGATATTTATGGTGCTACCATTCAAAATGGTTTTAGTGCAACAACAAGTTCAACTCTGATTGATGCCGCTTCCGATGATGCTAAGCTAAACAATTTATCAGCAGAAATACAACGATTTGGTTCTGGTGCATGGGGCACAGATAATAATCCCGATGATGTATGGGTTCGTTATTACAACGGAATTCGTAAATGCAATAAATTCTTTGAACAGGTTAATCAGGTTAAAACGACAGATCACGGGGCTGATATTATTGTAAATAATATTACAGCTGCAGTGCAAAAACAACGCCTTATTGGAGAGGTGTTTTTTCTTCGTGCTTTCTTCTATTCGGAGTTGGTGAAAAGATATGGCGGTGTTCCATTATTGAGTAAAACTTTAACCAAAGGCAGTGATGCAAATATTGCCAGGTCTACTTATGATAATTGCGTAAAGTTTATTACGCAAGATTGTGATTCTGCTTTTAATAGGCTGCCAGCAGATTATACTGCCTCTAATTTGCAAAATTATTTTGGCAGGGCTACAAAATGGTCGGCGCAGGCTTTAAAAGCGAGGGTATTGTTATATGCAGCAAGTCCTCTAAACAACCCTGCTAACGACCTCGCGAAGTGGCAGGCTGCTATGGATGCTGCATTGCCATTTACTAATGGCAGTACACCATTTGTGCTCACAGCAATCAATAACAACATGACCAATTATGAGGCTAATTTTAGGGGTAATCCTTATTCAAATAAAGAAATGATTTGGGTGCTTAATGAAACCAATCAAAATTATCTTGAAACAAGAAACTACTCAGTAGGTTTTGACCGTGGGGGAGGTGGTATTGCTCCATCACAAAATTTGGTTGATGCCTTTGAAATGAAAACTACAGGAAAACCTATTACTGATGCCAATTCCGGCTATAATCCTGCTCAACCTTATTCGGACCGTGATCCTCGATTAGATGCGAGCATTTTGCATCATGGTTCATTATTTAATGGTAGAACAATTGATGTAACTATTGGTGGGGCCGATGGGCCGAATAAAACAAATGGGACTATAACAGGATATTATTTGAAAAAGTTCCTTGACCCTGCCCTTAACCTAACAAATAATCAAACAGCAAGGCATTTTTGGATATTTTTCCGCCTACCAGAAATGTTGTTGAACTATGCAGAAGCTCGGAATGAATTCTCCGGGCCGGATGCATCAGTTTATACGGCATTAAATAGCATTAGAGTTAGGGTAGGAATGCCAGTTTTACCTGCTGGTTTATCTCAGGTACAAATGCGTGAACGTATTCAGAATGAGAGAAGAGTAGAATTGGTATTTGAAGGTCATCGCCTATGGGATGTAAGAAGATGGAAAATTGCGG
>DATJDT010000069.1:0-4149 GCA_035497275.1 Pedobacter sp. | reverse complement strand
TGATATTGACAAAAATATAAGCGATAAATTTATAGAGGAATTAAAAAGTAGCCTCGATAAACGTAAAAAGGGAAAACCGATGCGTTTACTTTATGATACGGAAATGCCCTTTGAAATGCTGAGCGTATTGATTTCGAAAATGAAAATCGAAGCTGAAAGCTTAATGCCTGGTAACCGTTATCATCGCTTTGGTGATTTTATCAGCTTTCCAAATGTTGGGGATAGCAGTTTGGAATATTCGCCAGCTTTACCATTAAAGGTTAAAGGTTTGCATCGCACTGAAAGTATCATCAATAAATTGGCTGAAAGAGATTACTTAATTAATTTACCCTACCAATCTTACGATTATATTATTTTGTTTCTGCGGGAGGCAGCCATTGATCCAAAGGTGACTGAAATTAATATCACCTTATATCGCTTAGCCGAAAACTCGAAAGTAATCAATGCCTTGATCAATGCAGCCAAGAATGGGAAAAAAGTGAATTGTATTGTGGAGTTAAAGGCAAGATTTGACGAGAAAGCTAATATCTTTTGGACAGATAAACTGGAAGAGGAAGGTGTTCAAGTTAATTATGGCCTAACGGATTATAAAGTGCACTCTAAAATTTGTTTAGTTAAGCGAATAGAAAAGGGACGAGCTGTTTACTATGCGAATTTAGCAACAGGGAATTTTAATGAGAAAACCGCTAAAATTTATTGCGACCATAGCATTTTCACGGCCAAGAGGGAAATTACTTCAGACTTAGTCAAATTATTTGCAGCGCTAAATAAAAAAACAGTTACGAAAGGGTTTAAACAGCTTATTGTATCCCCGCTCGAAACTAGAAATAAACTTTATAACCTCATTAATAGGGAAATCAAAATTGCCAAGGCTGGTAAAGCTGCCTACCTTATTTTTAAAGTAAACAGCTTGGCCGATGAGGGTATCGTTAATAAGTTGTATCAAGCAAGCAATGCCGGGGTTAAGATCAAGTTAATTGTAAGGGGGATTTGCTGTTTAGTGCCAGGAGAAAAAGGCTTTAGTGAGAATATTACCGTAATCAGTATCATTGATAAGTTCTTAGAACATGCGCGAGTTTTCATTTATGGAAATGATGGTAAGGAAGAGATGTACTTATCATCTGCCGATTTAATGAGTAGAAATTTTGAACATCGGGTAGAAGTGGGTTTTCCGGTTTTGGATAAGGAGGTTAAGCAGGAAATTAGAGATATCATCGAGTTTCAGCTTCAAGATAATGTGAAGTCCCGCGACATTACCAAATTAAACAATAACAAGTACCATAAAAATCGCTTATCAAATAAGATCAGGGCGCAAGTACAAACTTATAACTATTTAAAAAATAAACATCAATAACGCTCATGTTACGATACGCTGCTATAGATATAGGATCAAATGCTGTTAGGTTACTCATTGCTGATATTTCGGGAACTAGTTTCAAGAAAAACACGTTAGTTCGAGTGCCCCTGAGGTTGGGCGATGATGCCTTTATCGATCAAAAAATATCGCCTAAAAAGATTGAAGACTTGATCAAAACGATGTCTGCTTTTAAGAACTTAATGGACGTTTATCATGTGGAGGCTTATTTAGCCTGTGCAACTTCTGCTATGAGGGAAGCGAAAAACGGACAAGAAATTGTTAAGATGATCAAAGAGAAAGCGGGTATAGATCTGGAGATTATTGGGGGACAAAGAGAAGCGAACATTATTTATTCAAATCATATCGAACAAAACCTTGATGTAAAAAAGAGCTATTTATATATTGATGTTGGCGGAGGTAGCACAGAGCTTTCTGTATTTGTGAATAAACAGCCAATAGCTTCAAAATCTTTTAATATTGGCACCATCCGCATGCTCGATAATCAAGATAAGGAAGAAACATGGGACGAAATGCGGGATTGGGTGAAATCGAAGACCAAAGGTTTGAAAAATTTGGCTGGGATAGGAACCGGTGGAAACATCAACAAGCTATTTAGAATGTCGGGCGAAAAGGATGAGATGCCTTTAACTTTTCTAAAGCTGAAAGAGCTTTACAATCAATTAAATAATTATTCCTTGAAGGAAAGAATAACCCTAATGAAGTTAAATCAAGATCGGGCAGATGTAATTATACCGGCTTGTGAAATATTCTTGACCTTAATGAAATGGACAGGTATTAAGCAAATATATGTACCTAAAGTAGGAATGGTTGATGGGATTATTAATTTATTGATAGAAGAGGCTAGCCCACGATAGTTCGAAAAGTTAAGTTAATGCGTGGTGTTTTAACCAGTTTAGTAGGAGGTAAGCGGTGCTGCCAATTGGTTTGTGTGTTGTCTTTCATCACAAGTAAACTGCCATGGGCTAAAACTAGATAAATTGTTTCTTTGGTCTGTTTATGTTTAAAGCCAAATTTCCTTTCCGCTCCGAAGCTTAACGATGCTATCGCTCCATTTTTCTTTAAATCCTTTTCTCCATCGCTATGCCATGCCATACCTTCATCACCATTGTGATAAAGGTTAAGCAAGCATGAATTATAGGTTTCACCTGTTTTTTCTTCACATATTTTTTTCAACTCAAGCAATTCTTTTGTCCAGGTTAATGCCTGCTTGGTTGTATTGGAATAGGTATATTCGAAAGGTTGATCTCCATACCATGCAACTTTTCTTTTGGTGATAATATGTTTTCCTAAAATAACTGCTTCGTCATTTCGCCATTCAATGGTGTTTAATAGCGAATTGTAATAAGCATTAGCTGCCTCAGTTGGCATTACTTTCCCATAATAGTTTACCGTTCCACCTGTTGGTAGTAGGTTAATTTCATGATCTAACTGAGTGCTAAATAAATCCATGCTTGTAGAAATCAAAAATACTCACTTATAGCTATTGTTACAAGAAATCTAATAGGTAGTTTTTTGATTCTAACTGGTGAGTAGTTTAATTGCTTGCCAATTCGTTACAATGGACTTAATAATTGTAAAAATAAATCGGCTTCTTCTACATGAGGATAATGAGCAGAATGATGAAAGTCATGGAACTCAATCCTATTAAAATATTCCCTAGCTTTTTTTTGTTCTACAAGATTAGAAACTACTTGCTCATGCTTTCCATAAACTGCGGTAACTAAAATAGCTGATTTTTGTGCTTTTAACTCAAACCACGTTTTCCTGATTTGGAAATAAGCATTTACATCAAGCACATAGTTTGGTGAGGTATAATGTGCTAAAAACTGATGCATCAGAGGTTTATTATGCCAATAATAGTCGAATAACCTAGGGTTCTGGCCGGCAATTGAAAAACCTAGTTGTGTATTTTCATCAAATGTTCCAGTATATTTTTGAATAACATCATCCATTATCTTTGCGTTTTCATCATCATGCTCAACCAGATCGGCGGCAATAAAGGAGAAAGTATTTAGAT
Source organism: Pedobacter sp. (assembly GCA_035497275.1). GTDB lineage: Bacteria > Bacteroidota > Bacteroidia > Sphingobacteriales > Sphingobacteriaceae > Pedobacter. Next base: position 754 of record DATJDT010000069.1, on the reverse strand, counting down.
CTGTATTTTTAACAGCCAAGTTAGATGAAACAAGTATAATCTGTTTTATTTTGGATGGGTGCTTTTGACTTAAATAAACACAAATCTGGGCACCGAAAGAATGTCCAATTATGATTAATGGTGTACCATTATAATTTGAAATTAAAAATTCTTCCGCATTCAATAGATAATGTTGAAATGAATATTGTATATCTAAGCCAGTTGATCTTAAAGAAGACGGCTCATTCCAGCAAATTAATTGATAACCTTTAGCCTTGAATTCTCCAGTTAATATTTCTTTTTCTGGATTTGAGTTTAACCCCGGTCCTCCATGATAGAATAGTACTTTCATAAGTATCAATAGATTGGATTAGATTAATCCGCTTTTGCAAGCAAATGCAACAAGCTCGGCAACATTTTTTGTGTTTGTTTTCTTTAGCATATTCTTTCTATGGTTTGCGACCGTATTCTCTGCTATTTTTAGCTTACCAGCAATTTGTTTGCTACTAAATCCTTCTGCCATATATTTGAGAATATTAAGTTCTTGATTTGATAGTAATTTATCTTCGCCATACGGAAAGAAATAATTCTGCTGAATAGTATGCCGATCCAAAATGTCATTATTGTTTTCAATTTTTTCAATGGTATGATACATTACCCTGTCCCGTTTGAACATTGAAATGTCGAGCACCATTCCCAAGCTATATAAAGGTAATCCGGTTTCTTTTGAGGTAATGTAGCACCCACGCTGAAGTATGGGTACATACGTTCCATT
>DATJDT010000068.1:0-7049 GCA_035497275.1 Pedobacter sp. | reverse complement strand
TCTGGGAGGCGCCTCAAAAAGAACAACAAGTTTGGTTCATCAAGCTTATTGGTACCAATGTAAACTTGGGCAATATAGCGCCAGCGGAAGTTATTCCATTAGAAACTATAAGATTGGGCTTAAGAGGTGATACTTTCGATTATTTTTTGAATCAGGTAAAATAACCAGTTAACCCCCCGTTATGAGAACATTCGGCTTAATTGGTTACCCCTTATCGCATTCATTTTCCAAGAAATTTTTTACAGAGAAGTTTAAGAACGAACAGATTGCAGCTTGTGAGTATGAATTATTTCCCATACAAAATGCAAATACTGTTTCTACACTCCTACAAGAAAATCCCTCTTTGTGCGGGCTAAATGTTACGATTCCCCATAAGTTGGCAGTATTGCCCTTGCTTGATGAAGTAGATAGTGCCGCGGCTGAAATAGGAGCGGTTAATTGCATTTCGATTAAGCGCAGTAATGGAACGGTTTTTTTAAAAGGATTTAACACAGATGCATATGGCTTTGCTGAATCGTTAAAACCATTGCTCGAAGAGCAACATCAAAAGGCGCTGATATTTGGCGACGGGGGAGCAGCAAAAGCAGTTAAATATGTATTAAATCAATTGGGTATCCCTTTTCTAGTGGTAGTACGAAAGCCAACAGAGCATGCAATTTTGTATGAGGCTATTACTGCAGATTTGTTAAAAGAATACAAGCTATTGATTAACACTACGCCGCTGGGAATGTCGCCAAACCTTGAATCATATCCTCCAATTCCTTATGAAGCATTAAGTAAACAACATTTGGCCTACGATTTGGTTTATAACCCTGAAGAAACAGTATTCCTTACTAAAGCAAAGGAACAGGGTGCTAAAATTAAAAATGGTTTGGAAATGTTGTATCTTCAAGCAGAACGTTCCTGGTATATATGGAATGCATAACATGAAGAAATTAATTGTTTCATTGCTGGCGTTGGGATTTATGATTGGCTGCAGTAGCGAGCAGGTAAATACCCCAAAACCCAAAGGCTATTTTCAGATTAAATTTCCAGAAAAGGTTTATAGAACCTATGTTTCTGATGCACCTTTTACATTCGATTATCCTGTTTATGCAATCATGACAAAGGATACTGAGCCAAGTGCCCAACCCTTTTGGAATAACTTAGATTTTCCGCAATTTAATGGGCGATTGCATCTTACTTACCATGGGATTTTCTCTGCAGAAAACTATCGAAAAATGACAGAAGCCGCTAGAACTTTAGCGATGAAACATACTATCAAAGCCAGTGCAATAGACCAGCGACTGATTAATTATCCTGCAAAGAAAGTTTACGGAATATATTATGAGATTGAAGGCAATACTGCTTCGTCTGCGCAGTTTTTTTTAACAGATAGTGCAAAACATTACTTTAGAGGTGCGCTTTATTTCAATGAAGCTCCACAATACGATTCAATTCAGCCTGTTATTAAATTTATTAAAAAAGATATAGATCGGATGATTGAAACGTTTAGATGGAAGCAATAATTAGCTATCAACTATTTACAAAATGATCAACATTAAAAAATTTACCTTTAATCCGTACCAAGAAAATACCTACGTTTTATACGATGAAAGTGGTGCTTGTGTGATCATTGATCCAGGCATGTATGATGGAGCTGAGCAAAACGAATTGGTTGCCTTTATCAAAGAAAATGCTTTAAGGCCCGAAAGGTTGCTTAATACGCATTGCCATATTGATCATGTGCTGGGTAATAAATTTGTATTCGATAATTGGGGCTTAAAGCCAGAGTTTCACCAAGGTGAGCTTTATATCTTACAAGCTGTAGCTGGTTATGCACCGCAAATGGGAATGCGTTACGAGCTTAGTCCGGAACCAGAACATTTTTTACCAGAGAGTGGAACGATATCTTTTGGCCTTAGCAGTTTAAAACTAATTTTTGCGCCGGGGCATTCACCGGCACATTTGTGTTTTTATGCAAACGAAGAAAACTTTTTAATCGGCGGAGATGTACTGTTTTACCGCAGTATTGGAAGAACCGATTTACCAGGAGGTAATCATCAACAATTGATATCCAGTATTAAGGAAAATGTTTTTCAGCTCCCAGATGATTGTGAGGTCTTCCCTGGGCATGGTCCCTCTACCACAATTGGTTTTGAGAAGATGAACAATCCTTTTTTGATTTAGTTATCTTTACAGCGTGAACACTGCATTTTACATCGCGAAGCGCTACCTTTTTGCAAAAAAATCTACCAATGCCATTAATATCATTTCGGCAATTTCTGTAGTAGGTGTTTTTGTGGGAACTACTGCATTAATTATTATCCTATCGGTTTTTAACGGCTTCGAAGATGTTGTGCTTAAAATGTTCAATACCATAACTCCACAACTCGTTATTACGCCCGCAAAAGGCAAGACGTTTGACCCCAATACCTCCTATTTCCAAAAATTAAAAACTGATAAACAGCTATATTCCTACACCGAAGTTTTATCTGAGAATGCCTTGGTATGGTATAATGACAAGCAGTCGCCCGCTTTGATAAAAGGCGTTAGCAAAGATTTTCTGAAGAATAAAAGCCTGGATAGCATCATTATTGAGGGACGCTTTGTATTAGTAAATGAAGCAGGGCCTACTGCGGTAGTAGGTTCAGCATTGCATGCATATCTGAACGTTAATCCCAGCGACCCATTTGATAAGCTTCGAATTTATTCGCCCAAAAAGGGATTAAAAATGCCGTCCATTAATCCAATGGATGATTTTACGGCACTTGATATTTCACCGTCAGGCATTTTTGAGGTACAACAAGACTTTGATAATATTGTCATTGTACCCTTATCTTTTGCGAGAGAGTTATTTGGTGAAGCAAATAGAGTATCGGCAATAGAAATTAATTTAAATGAAAATAGTGATGTGGAAGAGCTTAAAAAGACCATCGAACAGTCATTGGGTGATGCTTTTGTAGTTAAGAATAGAATACAGCAGAACCAGGCACTGTATAATGTGTTGGGTTCAGAGAAATGGATGGTATATATCATTTTAACATTTATTGTAATTATCGCTATTTTTAACATCATAGGCTCTTTAACGATGTTGGTTATCGAAAAATTGAAGGATATTTCCATTTTAAATAGCTTGGGGGCAGGGAAAAAGCTAATTAAACAGATATTTTTGGTAGAGGGTTTGATGATCACCCTAGCGGGATGTGTTTTCGGACTTATTGCGGGGTTTGTTTTTTGTATTCTCCAGCAGCAATATGGTTTTGTGAAAATGGGTGATGAGACGCTGCTAGCAACAAATGCTTATCCAATAGGACTAAAATGGACTGATTTTTTGCTAGTGTTTATAACTGTTAGTATTTTTTCAGGGCTAGCCTCATCATTGGCATCAAATTTAAGCGTTAAAAGAATAGATAAATTAAATCAAGACCTTTAGACATGTTTAAAGATAAAATAGGGATTTTTTCAGTTTTAGCTGTGGTGCTTTTGGCGACAGCTTGTACGAGTAATAAAAAAGAAGTAAGTGAGTCGTCAGAGGTTCAGATTGCAAAAGGCTTATATAGTTTTGGACCTGAAGTAAAATCCTTTACAACTTGCGAAAATGGCAAGGAATATTGGGTGGCCGACAGTGCAAAAACCTTAGAACTTGCTTATCATAATTTGGAATTTGAAAAGCCTTATACGCCTGTATACGTTGAAGTGGAATATCACTTTATTAAATCGGATACGATAGCAGCTTCAGCAAACTACGACTCGACAATGGTTGTTACCAAGTTGCTTAAAATAAGTAAGCAAATTCCAGCGGGGCCTTGTGCGCAGTAGGGCTGTTCGGCTAACCCAAGGAATCATCTACATACAAACTTTCGGTAAACTTTGGCATAGCTCCTTTTTCTTGAGCCATGCTAAACAATGTGTCGATTGCACTTTTGCCTTCTTTGCCCAGATTGATGGAGTATTGGTTAACGTACAGCTCAATATGCTTGTACATTACTTCCTCACTCATTTCTTGGGCATGCTGACGGATAAAATCAATTCCAGATTTAGGATTAGCGAATGCATACTCAACCGACTTCCTAATTAATTGATCTACTTTTTGCTGTATGGAAGGGTCGATGTTACGGTTAATAACAATTCCACCTAGCGGAATAGCGCAACCAGTTAATTGCTCCCAATGATCACCAAGGTCTATGATTTTAGCCAAACCCTTTTCTTGATAAGTAAATCTGTTTTCGTGTATAATTAAGCCAACGTCAATTTGGTCATTCAACAAGGCGTTTTCAATTTCATTAAATACGAGCTCTTTTTTATTGATAAGGTGGGGATAGGCAATGCTCAATAAGAAATTAGCCGTGGTGTACTTGCCGGGAATTCCAGTTCTCAGTTTGCCGTTTTCAGTTTGCAGTTGGCCAGTAATTTGTGCCAGGTTTTCTTGCTTGCAGATTAAAAGCGGCCCAACGCCAAAGCCTAGTGCGCTACCCGCGTTTAATAAGGCGTATTGGTTTACTACATGTGCAAACGCATTGAAACTAAGCTTCGTAATGGCTAGTTCGCCTTGTAGGGCTTTTTGGTTTAACGTTTCCACATCATGATACGACACATCAAATGTTAAACCTTCGGTGTCAATCTTATGATGAATTAATGCGTCGAAAATAAAGGTGTCGTTTGGACAAGGCGAAAACCCTAAAGTAAGCTTCATGGTGCAAAAATAATGCTAAATATAATCTTGTTAGTCATTTTTAATCAACTTTATGAGCCACTCGTTTAAGTTTTTGATGGCAAATCCAATTTGCCAGGCATCTTTGTTTCTTTGTTCTACATAGTTGGAAATGCTTCGTACCTGCAAAACAGGGATGTTCATTTGCTGACAGGCATAAAAAACTGCTGCACCTTCCATGCTTTCGGTTTGAACATGAAGTCTTTCCAATAGCCTATCAATGCTGTTTGTACAACCGTGTACAGTGTTTACCGTAATCCCGGTTACAATCGGCAAATCTTCGATAAGATCGATATTTGAGGAAAAATCAGTTGCAAAAGAAGATTGCCCGAACCCAAGTTCGTCAAGGTTTAGGAAGTTTTCTCCATCTTCAGCCCCTAGTTCTGAAAAGGAGTCTTTTGTAATGTTTACTAAGCTTCCCAGTGTAATATGCTTGTCAAAACTTCCTGCGATGCCCACATTTAGCACTAACCTATAATTGTTATTTAAGTGCTTGCCGAGTGCAAATGCTGTGGCAGTCATCCCAACACCGGTAATGAGCACATCAGCTACCGAACTTTGAATAAAACGTTCCCTTTGCCATTTAAAATAGTCAAAAGTTACCCCTAACTCTTCAAATGTTGCAGCTACGATAAGGATTTTTTGGTTCATGGGACTTCAATTTCGCTAGCAATTTAACAATTAACCTCTTAAAACAGTTAACCAATTAATGCAATTAACCAGTTAACCAAATTAAACATTCCGTATATTTGCTTTTTATTTTTTAACAATGATTTATATCACACGTCGCGAAAGCTTTAATGCCGCTCATAAATTATCAAGGAGCGATTGGAGCCAAGATAAAAATACCGAAGTTTATGGTAAATGTGCCAACCCTAATTGGCATGGGCATAACTATCAATTATATGTAACGGTTAAGGGAGAAGTAAACCCTGAAACTGGTTTTTTGGTAGACTTGAAATGGCTAAAGCAGGTTATTAATATACACGTTATTGATAAAGTTGATCATCGGAATTTAAATCTTGATGTCGATTTTATGAAGGGAATATTAGCATCAACTGAAAATCTAGCCATAGCCATCTGGGATATACTAACACCCCATGTGCGTGAAAGTGGTGCTCAGTTGCATTGCATAAAAATTTACGAAACTGAAAATAACTTTGTAGAGTACTTTGGTTAAAAAATAAACCTATCCATGGAAAACGATAAATACGATCACGACGACGAAGCTTTGGGCTACCAGAAAATAGACCGCTATGATGATAAGAAGATTTCATCGGTTGCACATCATTATAAAGACATTTTAGGAAAACTTGGTGAGAACCCTGAACGAGATGGCTTACTTAAAACGCCAGAACGTGTAGCAAAAGCGCTTCATTATCTTACTCATGGGTATGATATTAAGCCTGACGAAATTCTACGTTCTGCTATGTTTAAGGAAGATTATAGTCAGATGGTTGTAGTTAAGGATATTGAAGTGTTTTCGATGTGCGAACACCATATGCTACCCTTTTTTGGTAAAGCGCATATCGCATATATTCCAAATGGACATATAGTTGGATTAAGTAAAATACCAAGAGTAGTTGACGCCTTTGCACGTAGGTTGCAAGTCCAAGAGCGATTAACGGATGAAATTAGAGACTGTTTGCAGGATACCTTACAGCCAGCAGGTGTTGCTGTGGTTATTGAATGTAAACACCTATGCATGGCTATGCGAGGGGTGCAAAAGCAAAACTCAGTAACGACTACCTCAGCGTTTACAGGTGAGTTTTTGAAAAATGATAAAACGAGAGCAGAGTTTTTGAGGTTAATAACAGCGAATTTACATTAACAAAGATTGCTTCGTACCTCGCAATGACGGGCGCCAGGGAACACACCCAAACACCCAAACAACTAAGAACCAAACAACTAACAACCAAACACCCAACAACCAAAAAACTAAACACCCAAAAAACCAAACAACAAAAAAGATGAAAGCATATATATTTCCAGGGCAAGGTGCTCAATTTTCAGGGATGGGTAAAGAGCTTTATGAAAACCCATTAGCAAAAGAATTATTTGAACAGGCAAATGAAATCATTGGCTTCCGTATTAGCGATATCATGTTTAGTGGAACCGATGAAGAGCTTAAACAGACTAAAGTAACACAACCCGCTATCTTTTTACATTCGGTAATTTTAGCTAAAGTTTTAGGAAGCGACTTTAAACCCGAAATGGTTGCTGGGCATTCATTGGGCGAGTTTTCTGCGCTTGTGGCTGCAGAAGCACTGAGTTTTGAAGATGGTTTAAAACTGGTAATTGCAAGAGCAAATGCAATGCAAAAGGCCTGTGAACTTCAACCTTCTACCATGGCTGC
>DATJDT010000067.1:0-7178 GCA_035497275.1 Pedobacter sp. | reverse complement strand
ACTTTGCGAAAGTATTGAATGCGGTTAATTGGATTGGCCTCAAGATTAAAATTAATGGAGAGTTGTTGGATCTGCATACCGCTAAAGTGCTCGAGTTTAAAAGAGTACTTAATATGCAAATGGGTACCCTTACGAGAACCTTTACCGTTGAATTAAAAAACGGGAACGTTCTCGGTATTGAGGCTATTCGGTTTTGTAGCCTTGTTGATGATGAGTCTGGAGCCATAAAATATACCATCATACCTCATAATTTTGATGGAGAAATTGAAATTGAGTCGATCCTTGATGGGGATGTGAACAATCAGGACTCTAATTATGAGGAGCAATTCTGGAATGTAGTTAGTAAAGAGGAGGTAGCTGAATTTGCATTGCTTACCTTGGAAACTAAAAAGACTGCATTCTGGGTAAGCTCAGGAATATATACCAATATTTGGCAAAATGGAATTAATTTAAACCAAAAACCTACGTATAGTTCGAAAGAAAAATGTGTTTCACAGCAATTTACAGTCAAAGCCAAACAGAATCAAGCAACCAGCATTTATAAGTTTGCCGTAAATCTATCGTCCGAAAACTATCATAAGGATGAATTGCAGGGAGCGACAGTTAAAGTCCTGGCAAAGATTGTTGCAAAGGGCTTTGATCGAATGCTAGAAGAACAGGCAGAAGCCTGGAAAAAGAAATGGGAGCATGGTGATGTAGTTATTGAAGGAGATATCGCTGCGCAGCAAGCCATTAGATTTAATATTTTTCAATTGCATCAAACCTATACTGGTGAAGATGCTAGACTAAATATTGGTCCCAAAGGATTTACCGGCGAAAAGTATGGCGGTTCTACTTATTGGGATACTGAAGCTTATTGTTTGCCATTTTATTTGGCAACAGCGGATCAAAAAGTAGCCGAAAACTTATTGATTTATCGCTATAAACATTTAGACAAAGCCATTGAAAACGCAGCTAAATTGGGTTTTGACAAAGGGGCGGCATTATTTCCAATGGTAACCATCAACGGAGAGGAATGCCATAATGAGTGGGAAATTACTTTCGAAGAAATCCACCGTAATGGTGCAATTGCCTTTGCAATTTTTAACTATATCCGTTATACAGGCGAAAATAGCTATTTGGCAGAGTATGGGCTTGAAGTACTTATTGGGATTGCTCGTTTTTGGGCACAGCGTGTAAATTGGAGTATTGAAAAAGAAAAATATGTAATGCTCGGCGTTACTGGTCCGAATGAATACGAAAACAATATCAATAACAATTGGTATACGAGCACGATTGCGATTTGGTGCCTTAAATATACGATTGAAGCTATTAAAGAAGTTGAGCAAACAGATGCAACTAGATTAACAGAGATTTTAACCAAAACAAAATTTAGTGTTGACGAAGAGATTGCAAATTGGCAAGCTATAATTGATCAAATGTACTACCCAGAAGATAAGAAATTGGGAATTTTCTTGCAACAAGATGGGTATTTAGATAAAGAGCAAGTACTAGTTAGTGATTTACCTGATAGTGATCGTCCGCTTAACCAAAAATGGAGCTGGGATCGGATTTTAAGATCTTGCTTTATTAAACAAGCAGATGTTCTACAAGGAATTTATTTCTTTGAAGAGGATTATGATCTCGAAACAATTCGCAGAAATTATGATTTTTATGAAGCTAGAACAGTTCACGAAAGTTCATTATCACCTTGTGTACATGCAATTATTGCTGCTAAGCTCGGCGATTTAGATCGAGCTTACGAATTTTACCTCCGTACCTCCAGGTTAGATTTAGATGATTATAATAATGATACCGAGGATGGTTTGCATATTACTTCGATGGCTGGTACCTGGCTTAGCGTTGTAGAGGGCTTTGGCGGGATGCGAGTTAAACAAAACCAATTGCATCTTCATCCAGTTTTGCCAAAAAAATGGAAATCGTATTCCTTTAAGATTGGTTTTAGAGGATCAATGATTACGGTTAAGGTAAACCATGAAAAAGTTAGCCTAGTAAGTAATGGTACCGATGAATTGACCCTCAATGTTTTTGGAGAGGATGTGAAATTAGCGGAAAAGAAAGTAATCGAGGTTCTGACTAAATCTTTTACCCATTGAAAACGTTTAGTACAGGACTAATACTTGTGATAGTGACAAGCTTATTTGCTTGTGTAAGTAAAAAGAGAATCGAAATGCTTGATCAGAACCAGAAATCTGCCGAAAAAATCGAAGATAAAAAGATTATTATCTACCAAGCATTGGTGCGTTATTTTGGAAATAAAAATACCACAAATACTTACTATGGATCGATTGACGAGAATGGAAGTGGCAAGTTTAATGATATTGACGAAAAAGCTTTAACCGCGCTAAAAAAGTTTGGTGTCGATTATATCTGGTACACTGGTGTAATTGAACATGCTACGATGACAGATTATAGCAAGTTTGGTATCAAACCAGACGATCCAGATGTAGTAAAAGGCAAAGCTGGATCTCCTTATGCAATTAAGGATTATTATGATGTTGATCCAGATCTTGCAGTTGATGTAAATAAGCGAATGGACGAATATGAAGCGCTCCTTAAACGAACGCATGCAAATGGGATGAAAGTATTAATGGATTTTATCCCTAACCATGTGGCGAGAACTTATCATTCGGATGTAAAGCCAATTAGGGTTGAAAACTTTGGTGTGAGCGACGATTCTAGCAAAAAATTCGATCCTAACAATGACTTCTATTATATTCCAGATGAAAAATTTGTTGTGCCTATAGGTTATCATGCAGGTGGTATAGGTTATCAAAATAAACTTAAGGATGGAAAGTTTAAGGAATTTCCAGCTAAAGTTACCGGGAATAATGTCTTTAAGGCAGCGCCTAGTTTGGACGATTGGTTTGAAACAATCAAATTAAATTACGGTGTAGATATACAAAAAAATAATACCAAACATTTTTTACCTCAACCGCCAGTTTGGAAAAAAATGCGAGACATCCTTGCTTTTTGGGCCTCAAAAGGAGTAGACGGGTTTAGATGCGATGTAGCCGAGATGGTACCTGTTGAATTTTGGAACTGGGTAATCACCGATTTGAAAAAGAAGTATCCAAACCTCATTTTTATCGGCGAAGCATATGACAGAAACGAATATAAAAACTTTCTCATCAATGGGAAATTTGACTTTTTATATGATAAAGTTGGGTTATATGATGGACTAAAAAGATTGATCATGGCCGACAAAAATGCAACAGTGAAGGATATTAGCTTTGTTTGGCAAAAGGAAAGCAATGGTTTTTCGCAACATATGCTTAGGTTTTTAGAGAATCATGACGAAACCCGTATTGCTTCTAAGGCTTTTGCCGGTAATCCCTGGTATGCGGTTCCGGGAATGGTAGTAACGGCTACCTTAGCATCTGGGCCTTTGATGATCTATAATGGACAGGAGGTAGGCGAGCCTGGACTTGGAATTGAAGGTTTTGGTGGTGATGATGGTCGCTCGTCGATCTTTGATTATTGGGGAATGCCAAAGCATCAGTTATGGATGAATAATGGAGCTTTTGATGGCGGTAAATTAAGTGAAGATGATCGAAAATTGCGTAATTTTTATGCAAAACTCATCGAAATAACCAAGAACCACAAAGCCATTAAAAAGGGTAATTTTTATGAACTGCTTGAAGCTAATCAATCATCCGAAGGTTTTAATGATAAAGTATATGCCTATCTTAGGTATACATCAACTAAACAGGTTCTTATTTTGACAAATTTTAATAGAACAGCGGTTAATTTAAAAGTGCATTTGCCAAAAGATGTTTTAACTGCGTTTAACATTAATCAAAAAGCAATTGCTTTTACTGATCTTTTAACTGGGACAAAACAAAAAACGCAAAATATAAACAAGGGATTAGCGATTACCATGCCTGCAACCAGTGCTGTAATATTAGAGTTTTAACCACCAGATAATTTGTAACCAAACAACCAACAACCAAACAACCAACAACCAAACAACCAACAACTAAAAAACCAACAACCACCTTATGACCAACTTCCAACGTAAACCAAAACTCTCCTTTTGGAGTATTTTTAACATGAGCTTCGGCTTTTTAGGTATCCAATTTGGCTTTGCCTTACAAGGTGGATTCATGTCACGGATTTTCCAAACTTTAGGCGCTAGTCAGGATAGCATTCCCGCTTTATGGATTGCCGCACCGCTAACCGGTTTGTTGGTTCAGCCTATTATTGGCTATTTAAGCGATCGAACCTGGAACGTAAGATGGGGACGCAGGAAGCCGTTTTTTTTAATAGGGGCTATTTTAAGTACCATAACGCTGTTCTTTTTGCCTAATTCGTCGGTTTTGTGGGTTGCCGCAGGATGTTTGTGGGTTTTAGATGCCTCGATTAACATTACTATGGAACCTTTTAGAGCTTTGGTAGCTGATAAATTGCCCGATTCGCAACGCTCTTATGGCTTTGTGATGCAAACCTTGATTATTGGTGTTGGTACCTGGGTAGCTAGTAATTTGCCATGGTTGATTAACCAACTTGGCGTATCTAATGAAGCATTGCCAGGCATAGTGCCTTTATCTGTGAAGATTGCATTTGGGATTGGTGGTGTGGTGTTTTTATCATCAGTGCTATACACCATTTTTACAACTTCAGAGTACCCACCTGATGATTTGGAAGAGTTTAAAAAGGAGAATGAAGAAAGTAAAGGCTTATTAAAAGGTATTGCTGAAATTGCGAGTAGTATTGTGAACATGCCTAAAACCATGAAACTTTTGGGCGTTATCCAATTCTTTAGCTGGTTTGCATTTTTTGCGATGTGGAGCCTTGCCACTCCTGCATTAACTACCCATGTATTTAATGCTCCAGCTCCGATTGAGACTGCTTTTGATATGACAAATGAAATATCGAAAGCAACTTTTATGCAAGCAAATAAGGCCTACAATGATGCGGCAGACTTGGTTGGCTCTTATATGGGGATGTATGGTTTGTCGTCGATGGCATTTGCCCTATTGCTTACGTTTTACGCTGCAAAGCGAAGTATTAATAGAAAGTATATTCACATGTTTAGTTTAATTGCTGGGGGATTAGGATTTATTTCAATGTACTTTATGGAGAACCCACAAAATCTTATTTACTCTTTCATATTGATAGGTATTTCATGGGGTAGTATTCTTTCTATGCCTTATGCAATGTTGTCTAGTGCGATAAATCCAAAAAAAATGGGGGTTTATATGGGGATTTTTAATATGTTTATCGTAATTCCTCAAATTATCGCTGCAACTGGTGGTTTAAATTATTTATACCATGCTATTTTCGGTGATGCGGTAATTAATGCAATGCTATTAGCTGGTACCTCTTTGATAATTGGGGGATTGGCAAACTTCTTGATTACTGATCACAAAGTAATCTCGCATCAGGCAGAGGATACGGAAGTATTAAGTTAATTGTAGTAAATTTTATGGCAGACGAGATAAATAAAGACCACATCGAAGAAATAAAAACAGACCATATTGAACAAGAAATTATTCAACATTTAAATAATCCTGTTACCAATCTAAAACCCATTGTTAAGGAGTATTTAACTGATGTAAAAAAAGTAAAGAAAGAAGGCAATAAGTTTTACTTTTCTGATGGTAATGCTAAAGTAGAGGTAAGGGTAGTAAGTGATGAAATAATCAGGGTTAGACTCGCACCACATGGTGTTTTTTTAGATGATTTTTCTTATGCTGTTCCGCATGTTGATCAAAAGGTATCAACCTTTAGCTTAAAAGAAAACGATGATGATTATGCCATTTCTACCAATACAATAACCTGTAAAGTTAATAAGGCAGATTTTTTAATTTCTTTTACCGATAATTTAACGGGTATAGAAATGAGCAAAGATGCATCAGCAATGCACTGGGAAGAGAATGTAGAATTTGGCGGGTATTATGTTTATGCTACAAAGGAATGTCTTCCAGAAGAAAATTTCTTTGGTTTAGGCGATAAATCTGGTAACATGAACTTGCGCGGCCGTAAGTTTCAAAACTGGAATACTGATGCTTATTCTTTTGGTTGGGATCAAGATCCTCTATACCGAACTATACCTTTTTATATTGGTGTACACAAAGCAGCTGCCTATGGCATCTTTTTCGATAATACTTTTCGTTCATACTTCGATTTCGGAAAAGAAAATAGCGAAAAGACCAGCTTTTGGGCCGATGGCGGAGAGCTGCAATACTACTATATCCACGGTCCACATATGATGGATGTTGTTAAACGTTATCAAACTTTAACAGGCACACACCAACTCCCACCAAAATGGGCATTAGGTTTCCACCAATGTAGATGGAGCTATTATCCAGAAAAGAAGGTAAGAGAAATTGCGGAAGGTTTTAGAGAGCGTCAAATTCCATGCGATGCCATTTATTTGGATATTGATTATATGGATGGTTATCGATGTTTTACCTGGAATAAAAAATATTTCCCTGATCCAAAAAAAATGATCAAGGATTTAGCCGGTATAGGGATGAAAACCGTTGTGATGATTGATCCAGGTATTAAAGTTGATGATAACTATTGGGTTTTTAAAGAAGGTAAAGAAAACAATTACTTCTGCCGCCGAAGCGACGACTATTTTATGGAGGGTCATGTGTGGCCTGGGCGTTGTCAATTTCCCGATTTTACAAATCCAACCGTTAGAGAATGGTGGGGCGGTTTGTATAAGGAATTAATCGACCTAGGTGTAGCAGGGTTTTGGAATGATATGAATGAGCCTGCAGTGTTTGGCGCCGGAACGTTCCCAAATGATGTACGTCATAATTATGATGGTTATCGCGGTTCACATCGAAAAGCACATAACATTTATGGAATGCAAATGGTGCGGTCAACGTATGATGGGTTGAAAAAATTAATGCGTAATAAACGTCCATTTACCATTACTAGAGCGGGCTATTCGGGCGTGCAGCGCTATGCTTGTGTGTGGACAGGCGATAATGTGGCTACCTGGGAGCATTTAAAACTGGGTAATATCCAATGTCAAAGGATGTCTATCTCGGGAGTTCCTTTTGTAGGTACCGATATCGGCGGTTTTAGTGGCGAACCCGATGGCGAATTATTTACTCGCTGGATCCAATTAGGTACTTTCTCTCCCTTTATGCGTGCACATTCGGCAGGAGATACATCAGAACGTGAGCCATGGAGCTTCGGAGAGCCTTTTACAAGTATTA
>DATJDT010000066.1:0-4042 GCA_035497275.1 Pedobacter sp. | reverse complement strand
ATCTTTTGAACCAACTTCTGAGATTACCGTAACCTGCTCCGCCAATTTTCTAATGAATTCACATTTCTGATCATGCTCAATATCCATCGAACCATCAGAAACTTCTGCATACTCCATTCCAAATTCCTCTAATACCTTTCTATAATCATCAAACTGATTACGAATGGCAAAAGCCTCAAACAATGTTCCACCAAAATAGGTAGGTATTCCTGCACTGCGATAAAGCGCTAATTTCTCTTTTAAATTAGGGGTGACATAAGAAGTTGCCCAACCTAATTTCACGATATCGGTATGAACACCTGCAATATCTATAAAATCTTCAACTTGTCTTAAACTTAACCCTTTATCCATTACCATCGTTAATCCTTTTTGACGGGGTTTAACCGGGCGCTCTGGAATATTATTTAATTTATAATTCATGTATTTCTTTTTTTAACCTCGTTCTTCGGGTTAGTATTGCTGCAAAGGTTAAAAAACTCTGTTATTTTTTAAAATAAACCTTCAAATATTCTATTTAATATATTTATTGATCACTTCAAGGATTAGCCCATTATCTTGCAATTGTGGCAAATATTCAAATAGAATGTAATGTTTTTCCGGATCGGTTGTAAGTGCGGTTTCCAAATAGGTAATTGCCTCCTTACTTTGGCCAAGGGCAAAAAGATAGGCAACCATTCTATAATAGAGCTCTGCCGCCTCTGGATTATTTTTAATCGCATCAGCTATCGTTTCAGAAGCTTCTACAAGTTTGCCCTGCTCGTATAGCACTGTCGAAAAATCAAGCCAAGCTTCAATATCGAGCGGATTATATTCTAAAACTTTATAATAAGCTTCAATCGATTGGTCAATTTGCCCTAATTTATAATAGGCATCTGCAATGGCAAACCAAAAATCTGCGTTCTCCTCATCCAGCTCCAATGCTTTTTTATAAAAATGCAAAGATTCGAAAAATCGTTCTTCAAAATTCAAGGTTACGCCAATTCCAAACCAGGCATCAGCCATTTTAGAATCCATTTTAACCGACTTTTTATAGTAAGAGCGTGCTTCGTCCATTTGCTCTAGCTTTTCATAACATTCGCCAATGGCGCAATATGTGTCGGCATTGGGTTGCTCGTACTCAAAAGTTTGTTTATAAACCTCTATCGCTTCAGCATATTTATCAAGTTGAACCAATGCATTTCCTTTATTGTAATAAGCGGAAGCAAAGTTTTCTTTAATTAAAATCGCATAATCGTAGGCATCAATTGCTTTCTCAAATAAATCTAACTTGTGGAATGAGTTTGCTAAATTATACCATGCGGCATAAGAATAAGGATCATTATCGATATACTCTTGATAAAACTGGATACTTTCTTCTTGCTTGTCTAAAATATCGTAACAAAAAGCCAATTCATATAAGCCATCTTTGTTCTCCATATTTTGTTCTAAGCTCCGCTTGATGTAAACAATCGCATTTTCATAATCGTGCATATTTTGATATACATAAGCCATTTGAAGCAGAATTTCGTCGGTAGTTTCGGCAAGGCCTAAGGCTTTTTCAAAATTCTCAAGCGCTTCTGCATTCCTCTCCAAATTATGGTAAATACTTCCTCGTAAAACATAAATATCAGCCTCAGAAGCCTCGAGCATCTCTGCCTTTTCTAATGCAGCAAAAGCCTTGTCAACCTGATTGGTAAATAATAGCAACTGTGCTTGCTTAATTAAAAATACCGCAGCATAAGGGTGTTGATTTAACGCAAATTCAACTACCTGTAGTGCTTTAACAGGATCATTTTTATCAATGTAATTGTCGATTATATACTCAAAAGCCTGTGCATCAAAAAAATATTGATCTTGGTTACGAATCATTTCCTCATAACGTTCAATCGAGTTTTGTGCATCTTTACTAAAATCAAATTCAAATTCTTCTTCCATGTCTCAAGTATTTAAAGAGCCTCTCCTGTTAATTAATACATTATAAGTTTACGTTTTTTATAGACTGAATGCCTATAAAAATTTTCAACATCCACACATATACAGGGCTAATTAACTAATAATAAAATGCTTAGCGATAATTATTTGTGAACGCTATAAGCTTAATTTTGTTTAGGAGGGTATATACTTATTAAATCATTGCAAAATAACATATATTTAATTCCAAATCAGTAAAATTCAAGTCATGAAACATTGTTATATCTTATTAATAATCTTCTTTATTGGAATAAGCAAGAATAATGCTCAAACGATAAACTCCGAAGAAAGTGCCGTAAAGGCAGCGATAGCTAATTTATTTGATGGAATGAGAGCATCAGATTCCACACTTCTTAGAAAGGCTTTTGCTCCTAAAAGCATTATGCAAACTATAGCAACCCGAGAAGGTAAAGCCCTGGTTAGAACAGAAAGTGTTGATGGATTTATCAAAAGTGTGAGCGCACCGCATCCTGAAAAATATGATGAACGCATTGTATTTACAAAAATACTGATCGATGGAAACTTGGCCAGTGTTTGGACCGATTACAAGTTTTATATCGGCGAAAAATTTAGCCATTGCGGCGTAAATTCTTTTCAACTTTTTAAAGGCGAAGACGGTTGGAAAATCATTTACTTAATCGATACACGGCGAAAAGATAATTGTAATTAACTTTGTACCTATGAACTCAACTATAAATTCTATCCTAAAACAGTTGGCAATTGACCCCATCAATCCTGCCTATAGCACAGGCAGTAATTGGGGAAAATCAACTAGTGAGAACTTAATCGCAAGTTATTCGCCAGTTGACGGTCAAAAAATTGCCGCCGTATGTGCGGCTACTGAAGAAGACTATAATACAGTTGTTAAGACTGCTCAACAGGCATTTTTGTCATGGAGAACCGTTCCTGCTCCAAAAAGAGGCGAAATGGTTCGTCAGTTTGGTGAAGCTTTAAGAGCCAACAAAGAAGCCCTGGGCACTTTAGTTTCTTATGAAATGGGCAAAAGCCTTCAGGAAGGTTTTGGCGAAGTTCAAGAAATGATTGATATATGCGATTTCGCAGTAGGTTTATCACGTCAATTATATGGCTTAACGATGCATAGTGAAAGGCCTAGTCACAGGATGTATGAGCAATGGCATCCATTGGGGATTGTTGGAATTATTTCGGCATTTAATTTTCCGGTTGCAGTTTGGGCATGGAATACAGCACTCGCATGGGTTTGCGGAAATGTTTGTATCTGGAAACCATCAGAAAAAACTCCATTAACGGCAATCGCTTGTCAGCATATTATCGAAAAAGTTTTAAAAGCAAATGAAATCCCAGAAGGTGTTTCAAATTTAATTATCGGAGATCGTACTATTGGCGAATTATTAAGCAATGATGGCCGAATACCACTAGTATCAGCTACGGGTTCTACCAAAATGGGCAAGGCAGTTGGTTCAGCAGTTGGTGCTCGTTTAGGTCGCAGTCTATTAGAGCTAGGGGGGAACAATGCAATTATTATTTCTAAAGATGCCGATTTAGATATGTCGATTATTGGTGCTGTATTTGGCGCTGTAGGTACTGCAGGTCAACGTTGTACAACTACCCGCCGCTTAATTATTCATGAAAGTGTATACGATGCTTTTGTAACTAAACTTGTTAAAGCTTATGGGCAATTAAGAATTGGTGATCCATTGGATCAAAATAACCACGTCGGACCATTAATTGATCAAGATGCTGTTACGAGCTATTTAGATTCCATCGCAAAATGCAAAGCTGAAGGCGGTAAGTTTTTGGTCGAAGGAGGCGTTTTAACAGGAGAAGGCTATACTTCTGGATGTTATGTTAAGCCTTGTATTGCCGAAGTTAAAAATGACTTCAAGATTGTGCAGCACGAAACCTTTGCTCCAATTTTATACCTTATTAAATATAAAGAGCTTGAAGAAGCAATTGCCTTACAGAACGGCGTTCCGCAAGGACTTTCATCGGCAATTATGACCTTAAACCTAAGGGAAGCTGAATTGTTTTTATCAACACAGGGCTCAGATTGCGGTATTGCCAATGTAAACATTGGAACTTCAGGGGCTGAAATTGGGGGCGCGTTTGGGGG
>DATJDT010000065.1:0-7151 GCA_035497275.1 Pedobacter sp. | reverse complement strand
TTCACAAGCTGTTAAGTTCACAGTCGAAAATCAAGGCGGTAAAGCAATTGAAGCTGTAATTCCTGCTGAAATGACACAAGAACAAGTTGCAGAAGAAATTGTAGACGGACCAACTTGCTCAATGGAAGAAGGTTGCATTAGCTGCTCTGGCTAGTTTTTAGTTTTATTATAAGTGCGAGGGGGTAAGGTGGCAACATCATACCCTTTTTTGTTTTACTTTTGTATCATGATAAAGCACGAAATCATTCCATGCGAACGATGCAATACTGCAATTGAATGTAAGGCGAATTCTTATACCAAATGCCAATGTAGTGTTGTGCAGTTAAGTATCAATGAAGTTCAGCATATTAGTGAGCTTTATGAAGGTTGTTTGTGCGCTAAATGTTTGTTCGAACTCCAAGAAGAATATAGGGCTACATTTTACTAGCCTTTAACCTTTCACCCTCCACTTTTTTCCCTAACTTTGTAAGCTAATTTTGAATGATCGATTTTTTAAGATTTAACAATAATAAAGATGAGCAAAGTGAAAGTAGGCTTGGTGCAAATGACCTGCACAAAGGATAAACAAGAAAATCTAACGAAAGCAATTGTTAAAATAAGAGAGGCTGCTGCAAAGGGTGCTCAAATCATTTGTTTACAAGAACTTTTTACCTCTTTATATTTTTGCGATGTAGAAGATTACGATAATTTCGATTTAGCAGAAAAAATTCCTGGTCCATCTACAGACGTACTGCAGGTGGTAGCCAAAGAATTAGGCGTTGTAGTCATAGCTTCTTTATTTGAAAAACGTGCCGAAGGTTTATATCATAATACTACAGCAGTTTTAGATGCCGACGGGTCTTATTTAGGTAAATACCGTAAAATGCATATCCCAGATGATCCTGCATTTTATGAGAAATTTTATTTTACGCCCGGCGACTTAGGTTATAAAGTATTCCAGACGAAATTCGCTAAAATTGGCATTTTAATTTGCTGGGATCAATGGTATCCTGAAGCTTCCCGTATTACAGCATTAATGGGTGCTGATATTATGTTTTATCCAACCGCAATTGGTTGGGATACCAAACAGGATGAAGAAACCAATCAAGATCAATACAATGCTTGGCAAACTATTCAACGTTCACATTCGGTGGCAAATGGCGTTCCTGTAGTAAGCGTAAATCGTGTTGGCTTTGAGCAAGATGGTGCGATGAAGTTTTGGGGCGGAAGCTTTGCAACTAACGCACAGGGTAAATTGCTTTATTTGGCATCACATGATCAGGAAGAAACTGAAGTAGTGGAACTAGATTTAAATCAAAGTGATTTCATGCGCAAACATTGGCCTTTTTTAAGAGATAGAAGAATAGATTCTTATCAGCCAATTACCAAAAGATATATTGATGAAGATTAGTTTATTTATATTTCTATTACTTTTAAGCTTTTCTGTTGATGCACAAAAATTAGAAATTGTTCCCATCAACAAAAAATTATATGTTTATACAACATACCATGTTTACGAGGGGAAAGCGGTTTCAGCTAATAGTATGTATTTAATTACGAAAAAGGGTGCTATCTTATTCGATACCCCATGGGATCAAACCCAAAATCAACCATTGTTAGATTCTATAGAAAAAAAGCATCACCAAAAGGTTATAAAGGTTTTTACAACACACTCTCATGAAGATAGGGCGGGGGGATTTGCTTTTTTTAATGCAAAAGGAATAGCTACTTACGCTTCAAAACAAACGAATGAAATTTTAAGAGCAGCAAATAAACCTACCGCATCGAATACATTTGAAAAAGGAGCGTTATTTCAGATCGGAGATGAAATGTTTCAAATGGATTATGTTGGTGCAGGGCATACAAAAGATAACTTGGTTGTATGGTTTCCACAATATAAAGTGTTAGACGGCGGTTGTTTAGTGAAAAGTGCCGAAGCAGAAAATTTGGGATTTGTTGGAGAAGCTGATCTAACTGCTTGGCCAAAAACAATGATGGCTATCAAGAACAAATATAAAAAGATCAATCTCGTAATAGCTGGGCATGATAACTGGAAAACCCAGGGAGCCGTAGACAAAACTTTAGAATTACTTAAAAGAAATAAAAATTGACAAATATAGATTTTTCTAATACCCCTAAAAAACAAGGCTATTCTTTTCCGGCAGAATGGGCTAAACACGAAGCAACCTGGTTAAGTTGGCCACATAAGGAAGAATCGTGGCCAGGTAAAATTGAAACCATTTATGAACCTTATTGTCAATTTATCAAAATTGTAGCAACGGGTGAGAAGGTTCGCATTAATGTACGTGATGAACAAATGAAAGCCTCGGCTATTGCTCATTTGGAAAAAGTTAATGCAGATTTAAGTCAGATAGAATTTTACTTTAATGAAAGTAACGATGCATGGTGTCGTGATCATGGACCAGCGTTTGTGGTAAAAGGAAGTGAAAAAGCGGTGGTTGATTGGGGCTATAATGCATGGGGTGGTAAATATCCACCTTTCGACTTAGACGACGTAATACCAACTAAAATTGCCAAACATTTTAATTTACCCTTCTATACGCCTGATATTGTTATGGAAGGCGGTTCGGTTGAATTTAATGGAGCAGGGACAATTTTAACAAGTACAGCTTGCCTATTGAACGAAAATAGAAATCCTCATTTAAACAAGGAGCAGATTGAAACTTACTTAAAAGAGTTTTATGGTGCTGAGCAAATATTATGGGTAGGAGACGGTATTGTTGGTGATGACACTGATGGGCACATTGATGATATTACACGTTTTGTAAATGAAGATACGGTGCTTACAGTGGTTGAGAGCAATCCGCTCGACGAAAATTACTTATTGCTCCAAGAGAATTTAGAAGCTTTGAGAGCAATGCGTTTAATTGATGGAAGACCGTTGAATATTATCAAATTGCCGATGCCCTCTCCAGTTATCCATGAAGATACTCGATTGCCAGCTTCCTATGCTAACTTTTATATTGCAAATGCTGCGGTAATCGTGCCTACGTTTAGGGATGTGAATGACCCTATAGCCTTAGACATTATTCAGAAGGCATTTCCTGATCGAAAGGTAATTGGGATAGATTCAACTGATATTATTTGGGGATTAGGCAGTTTTCATTGTTTAAGTCAACAGGAACCATTTGTCGGTTAACCGATTAAATAATTTAACCAATTATATTAACTTTATAAAATAAAATATCTCAATTATATGGGTTTACTAGCAGGAAAAACAGCACTTATAACGGGTGCATCAAAAGGAATAGGTCGCAAAATAGCCGAAAAATTTGCAGAGCAAGGGGCTAATGTTGCTTTTACCTATTTATCATCAGTAGAAAAGGGTGAAGCATTGGAAAAAGAATTACAAAGTTTTGGCACAAAAGTGAAGGGCTATCGCTCAGACGCTTCTAAGTTTGACCAGGCTGAACAATTGATCAATGATATTATTACTGAATTTGGGGCGATAGATATTGTCGTTAACAACGCCGGAATTACTAAAGATGGTTTATTAATGCGCATGAGCGAGGAGAACTGGGATGAGGTAATCAATGTGAATTTAAAGTCAATCTTTAATATTACAAAAGCAGCCTCTAAGCCAATGATGAAGGCCCGCAAAGGGGTTTTTATTAACATGAGTTCTGTTGTTGGTATAACAGGGAATGCTGGACAGGCAAATTATGCTGCTTCAAAAGCGGGTATTGTAGGCTTTACGAAGTCAATTGCAAAAGAATTGGGTTCTAGAAATATTCGTGCTAATGTGGTTGCGCCAGGCTTTATCCGTACAGAAATGACGGATGTGTTAGATCCAAAGGTTGTTGAAGGATGGGAGGCAGGAATTCCATTGAAGCGTGCTGGTGAAACTGAAGATATTGCAAATGTTTGTGTGTTCTTGGCGTCAGATATGAGCGCTTATGTAACTGGACAAACACTTTCGGTTTGTGGTGGGATGTTATAAGGAAGAAAGTATAAGGGAGCAAAGATAACAGCCCAAGAAATAAAGATTAAGGAATAGAAGCCCTCCAATTTGGAGGGCTTTTTTGTTTTATAGAAATTTAGCATCTTTACACTTAGCGTATGATAAATTTCTTCACATTCTCTTCTATAATTTCGTTTTTAGCCTGTTTAGCCTTAGGAATTTTATACGCATGGTTATTATATGGAAAACTAAAACATTTACCGGCACGGTTAACTATCCTATTAAGCTTATTTAGAGTGCTTGCTGTTACGTTCATAGCATGGATGTTGTTTGCTCCGTTATTCAAAAAAGTATCTTATACTCCAGAAAAGCCGATTATTATTCTAGCACAGGATAATTCACTTTCAGTTGGTCAGATAAAATCCGCTAATTTTGATCAAAGCACTTACCAAAATCAGATGGAGGAACTTTCTTCCAAGTTGTCTGAGAAATATGAAGTAAAAACCTATAGTTTTAGTGATAGTGTTAAAGCTGGCCTTGATTTTTCTGGAAAGGGGAAACTAAGTAATGGATCTGCATTAATCGAGCAATTGAAAGATGAAGTGCTGAACAGGAATATAGGAGCGGTAGTTATTGCAAGTGATGGAATTTTTAATCGTGGAGGAAACCCACTTTATGACTTAAAACAGTTAAATGCACCGGTATATACGATTGCTTTGGGAGATACGATTCCGAAAAAGGATGTATTAGTAGCTGATGTCAATTACAATAATTTAGTGTATTTAGATAATGAGTTTACGTTGTCGGTACAAGTTCAAGGTTTTCAAGCTAAAGGAGAAACAACTACCTTAACTGTTACGGAGAATGGGGTAAAAGTTAAAGAAGAAGTTGTTGAGCTTAATGCAAATAGCTTTGTCAAGGAAATCCCAATTAAGTTGAAGGCTAGTAAGGTAGGTATTCAAAAATATACGCTTACTCTCTCAAATGTAAAAAATGAAATTACCACCAAGAATAATAGCCAAACTATATTTATTGAGGTTATTGATGGGCGACAAAAAGTTCTGATAGCTTCAGGAAGTGCTCATCCCGATATCGCAACTTTAAAACAAGCGATAGAAATAAATAAACATTATGAGGTAACCGTTGCTTTAACTGATGAGCTGAACCAAATTGATTTAACTAAATATAGTTTAGCCATCCTCTATCAATTTCCTGACAATAATAATTCAGGCCTTAGTTTCTTAAGTCAGGTTAAAGCTTCCAAGTTGCCACTTTGGTGTATTTTAGGAGCTCAAGCCAATGTAAATGCTTTCAGTCAGCTACAGGGTTTAGTGAAATTAAATAGAGCCTCTGGTGCCATGCAAGAGGTGCTCCCTTTGATAGATGCTAATTTCACTTTATTCACCCTCGATGCAAATGCTATTGAGCAGTTAAAGGATTACGATCCCTTACAAATGCCTTTCGGTAACCTGAGTATAAACGGAAGCTATACAGCTATCTTAAACCAAAAAATTGGTAAAATCAGTACACAGTCGCCGCTATGGTTTTTTATGAATGATAACGGAAGGAAAATGAGTTTTTTGTTGGGAGAGGGTATCTGGAAATGGAAACTTGAAGTCGAAAAATACACAAAGCCTGCCATTAGTTAACGAGCTTATTGCTAAAACATTACAATATCTTTCTGTAAAAGACGATAAACGGAAGTTTAAGGTGTATACGAATAAGGTAACTTTCGATGAAAATGAGCATATTATATTAAATGCTACTTTGTATAATGATGCCTATGAACCAATAAATAGCCCAGATGTTGCAGCACAAATTAGATCTGAGAATGGTAAAATATTTAACTATACTTTTTCAAAATTTGGTGGTGGTTATCGTTTAGATGCCGGCTCATTGCCAGCAGGGAACTATACTTTTGTAGCAGAGACTAATTTTGGCAATCAAAAATATAATGCTAAAGGGTCATTCTATGTAAATGAATTAATTACCGAATTTCAACAAACTACCGCTAATCATCAATTGCTGTATACAATGGCGAGCCAAAATAATGGCAAAATGATGATGCCAGATAAGCTATTAAGTATTTTCGACGAGATAGTTGGCAACGATCAGATTAAAACGATTAGGTATGAGGATCGTAGCTATGAAGAACTTATCAATTTTAAAGCGTTGTTTGTGTTTATTTTACTTTTGCTTAGTATTGAGTGGTTTTTAAGAAAGCGAAACGGAGAAGTATGATGGAAATTACAACAACCTATGCCATTGAAACGTTAGGAACCGTAGCATTTGCTATCTCTGGTTCTTTTGCTGCTATGCAAAGAAGATTAGATCCTTTTGGCGTGCTAATTATTGCTTTTGTGACCTCTATTGGAGGAGGTACTGTGAGAGATTTATTACTTGGAGATACACCTGTTGCATGGATGAGAGACGTTAATTATTGCCTTTTAATTTTAGTCACTTCTTTATTGACCATTTTTTTTAAAACTCATATTAAAAAATTTAAAATTACACTCTTTTTATTTGACTCACTTGGACTGGGATTATTTACCTTAGTTGGTGTACAGAAAGGCATTGTTTTCGGTCTTAGTCCTGGTATTTGTGTTGCGTTAGGTACAATTACTGGTTGTTTTGGAGGTATTATTAGAGATACTCTGCTTAATACAATCCCCTTGATATTTAGGAAGGAGATTTATGCAACAGCTTGTATTTTAGGAGGTATTTTATATTTTGCTTTAGTTTATTTTAATCTTGAAGCAGATGTTGCTAAAGTTATTGTGATTTCCTTTATTTTTACGCTAAGGATCGTAGTTGTAAAATATAACTTAGCCCTGCCCAAATTTGGATATTAGTAAATTTCGTTGTTTATAAAATCAACTAATTTTCCGGTTTTATATGAATCAACCAGTTGCCAAAGATTTTTTGACCAAGATTTCTTATTCTCTTGCTTGTCAAGGTATGGCAAAACTAATTGCATAGCTCCTAAAACCTTCTCTTTCTGATTGGTGACTGATTTATTTTGTAAGGTAAATTTAGTGAGCGCTGCCATATACATCAACATTAATTCAGTATCAGTATTGAAAAAGTTGGTTTCCTTTTCTTCTAAAAAGAACGTGTCATATGGAGTGCCATTCATCCACTGCATTAAAAACTGTCCTGCCTCTCTTCTAGAATCGTTTTTTTTATCTACTGCCGTACTAAATAAGTAGTCAGTTACCTTTAAGACTAATGGTTCAATATCTTTAAAATG
>DATJDT010000064.1:0-1747 GCA_035497275.1 Pedobacter sp. | reverse complement strand
GATTTATCAGTAAGTACGATAGCCTGGTAGTTTTTCATTGAAGCTGCTTTAGCAGTAGTATTACCAATAAGTGCATTATAGATATCCTGTTCTGTTTTCTTAACATCATTCTGCATTGCAGATAGTTTAGTTAAAGAAGCGATTGCAGGGAAACCTTTATAATGGTAGTCAAGATATTTTTTCTTAACACCTTCATGATCTTTAACATCAGAAAGGTCAAATTTAGCATTGATATCATCAATGATGAATTTGTACTTAACATCTTTTCCAATTACAGAAGCTAAATCGCTTTTGTATTTTTCTATAGTAGAGATAATCTCTTTACCTTTTTTAGAGTAACCATCTCCTTCAAACCAATGCTCATCGATCATATCACCTTTATCCATAGCCTCATAAGGTAGTTTTCCATTTTCTTTTTCGAATTTAGAAACTAAGTCCTTTTTAAGACCATCAACATAAGCGTAAAGACCGTCTGTGATTGTTTTTACCTGTTTTGCTTTTTCAAAAGGCTCAGCGAACTGAGCAGCGTTTTCGCCTGCTTTTGATTGCAATTGAGAAAACAAACTCGCATTGTATTCACCAGAGAATTTATTTACGTCTTCAAATTTTTCGTTCATTAAGCCAAAAGCAGATAGTACTTCTTTTGACATATTAAGAGCCAACATTGCGATGAAAACCAGATACATCAGGTTAATCATCTTTTGCCTAGGGGTTAATTTTCCTCCTGCCATTTCTAATTAGTTTGTTGTTTTTAGTGTTTATAAATTAACTAATTAGCAATTAGCCTCTGTTTCCCATAGCAGATAGCATACCACCGTAAACATTGTTTAAAGACGCAATGTTTTGAGTCATAGCCTGCATTTGTTGCTTTAATTGAGCAGCGTTATCAGCGATTTCTTTGTTAGCTTCAGCATTACGAGAAGCACTTTCTAACTGTACTTTGTAAAGGCTGTTTAAAGATTCCATTTGAGCAGCAGCCATAGACATTTCTTCGCTGTATTTCTTTTGAGAAGCGATAGAATCTACAGTTGGAGCAATCCCTTTTGCAGCTGATTCAAAGTTTTTAATGCTGTTACCAAGGCTTGACATTAATTCACCATCAATTTTAGCCTCTTTTAATAAGTTGTCTAATTTTTGAGACAATAAACCTTGTGCTTCAGCAGGGTTTTCTTTCTTAGCTTCTTTCTTCTTAGCATCTCCACCAGCAAGCTCAGGATACACTAAAGACCAATCAAGTTCTTTATCAACTGGATCGAAAGCTGATAAACCGAAAATTAACGCCTCAGTTCCTAAACCAATGATAAGCATCGCAGATGCACCAGGCCAGTGCATTAATTTGAATAGAGCTCCGATGATTACAACTGCTGCCCCCATACCATAGGCGAAATTCATAACTTTTTTAGGTAGTGCCATAATAAAAATAATTTTTAGTTTTTAGTTAAGTTAATTAAATATTCAAGTTATTGAGTTGAAAAATTAGTTGATACTGTTAGCAGTGTTTTGAGTACCCATATAATCCTGAACTGTTCTGAAACCGATATAGCTTCTTGCAGAATCCTGGTATTCAAAATCCCTTGTACCAGCCTGAAGGAAATAAGAAACATCCTTCCAAGAACCTCCACGGGTTACTTTACGTTTGTTTGACTGATCCGGAACGTTAGGGTTCATTGTAGAAACATACTCATAAGCAGAAGCATCATAAGAAGAATCTGTCCACTCAGCTACGTTACTAGCCATGTTATAAAGA
>DATJDT010000063.1:0-2919 GCA_035497275.1 Pedobacter sp. | reverse complement strand
ACTCACAAAGTAGATGACAAATGGTTTTTTGAAATCCCGGATTCAATTTTAAATAGAGAGATGCTTGTTGTTACCAGGTTAGCTAAAGTACCTTCGAAGGTGAAAGTTGGCAATCAGCAATACGGCGGCGAACAACTTAATGAACAGGTATGGCAATGGGAACGCAGAGGTAAGCAAATATTTATCCGCGTACCTAGTTATGCTGTAAGAGCTGAAAAGAACACTGATATGTATCAGTCGGTTAAAAACTCTAACCTTTCTAGCATTTTAGCTTCTTTTGATATAAAAGCTTATAACAAAGATACAACTGGCGTTGTGATTGATGTGACCGACTTCTACAACGGAGATATTATGGCGATTGGGGCAACAGATGAGTTAAGGAAAGCCTATAAAACTTCGATGTACGACGCGACTAGATCGTATGTTGACACGATTAAAACTTTCCCCCTTAACATTGAAGTAGCGACTGCAAAGACTTATCGATCGGCCGAATCTCCAATCGACAACAGTATTGGTGCCATCACTTTTGAATTCAATACCTCCATGTTATTGTTGCCAAAAAAACCCGTGAAAGCGCGTTTAATGGACGCTAGAGTAGGATTTTTTGGTCAAGGTCAAACAGATTATGGTACTGACGCTCAAAAAGCAGAAAACACAGCCTATATCCATCGTTGGAATTTAGTTCCTAAAGATACTGCGGCTTACTTACGTGGTGAATTAGTTGAACCGGTTAAACCAATCGTGATCTATATAGATCCTGCAACTCCAAAAAAATGGGTTCCTTTCTTGATTAAAGGTATAAACGATTGGCAGGCCGGTTTTGAGGCTGCTGGTTTCAAAAACGCAATCATTGGTAAAGAGGCTCCAACACCTGAACAAGATCCCGAGTTTAGCGTAGATGATTCACGCTATTCTGTTGTTCGCTATTTTGCATCAGATATTGCTAATGCATACGGACCACACGTTTCAGATCCTCGCACCGGACAAATCTTGGAAACGCATATCGGATGGTACCACAACGTAATGAGCTTATTAAGAAACTGGGTGTTTGTTCAAACCGCAGCCATTAATCCAGAAGCTCGTAAAGCAAAATTCAGTGATCAGTTTATGGGAGAATTAATTCGCTTTGTTTCTTCTCATGAAATTGGCCACACGCTTGGTTTACCACACAACTTTGGTTCAAGTTATGCTTATCCTGTTGACTCATTGCGTTCAAAATCTTTCACAGATAAAAACGCTACAGCCCCTTCAATTATGGATTATGCTCGTTTTAATTACGTTGCACAGCCTGGTGATGGTGTTGTGAGAATGTTCCCTGGCATTGGCGCTTATGATAAATGGGCAATTAAATGGGGTTACTCATGGTTTCCTGGTGGGTTAACTCCTCAACAAGAAAAAGAGAAATTAGATGTTTGGACGACTGAAAGAGCTGGAAATCCACTTTATTTCTATGGCCGTCAAGGCAACCCTTATGATCCACGTGATCAGAGTGAAGACTTAGGTGATAATGCCATGAAAGCAAGTACTTATGGTATTGCTAACTTAAAACGCATTTTACCTAATGTTGAAAAATGGACCTTCGAAAAAGGAAAAGATTATGGAAACTTAGCTGAAATATATGGTGAAATTATTGGTCAGTTTAACAGATATATGGGGCATGTTGCCTTTAATATTGGTGGTTTGAGCGAAAACTTTAAAACCTATGATCAAGCAGGTGCTGTTTATAATTATATCTCTAAAGCTAAACAAAAAGAAGCTGTAGCTTTCTTTAATCAACAATTATTTACTACACCGTTATGGTTGATCAATAATGAGCAACTAAATAAGTTCGACAATGGAACGATGATGAATAGAATTAAAGCAGTACAAACTGGTACTGTTAATAATATCATCAGTTCTGCTAGGTTGTTGAGAATGTTAGATAACGAAACAAAAAATGGAACTGCATCGGCTTATACCATGCCAGAATTGTTTAACGATTTAAGAGGAACCATTTTCTCGGCTGCTAGACCAGATGCGTTTAAACGTAATTTACAAAGAGGCTTTGTTGATAGATTAGGTAGCTTGATGGTGGATGCTCCTGCGCCACAAGGATTGCCACCAGGTTTTACATTTACTCCTGTAAACATTTCTTTAACTGACATTAGACCATTAGTTAGAATCGAATTAAAAACTTTATTAGCAACAGCAAAAGCACGCGGTGCTGCTGGTGATGCGATTACTAAAGCTCACTATGAAGATTTAGCGATCAGAATAAATGATATTTTAAATCCTAAGAAATAATTTATTAGCCCCGACCTTCGGTCGGGGCATTTTTATGCGTTAATATGAGGAAAATATCTCTAGCCGTTTTACTTTTCATTTTTGCCATAAGCAATTTTACCTTTGCTCAAAACGCCGACTCCCTAGCCATTGTAAATGCATGGTGGCAAGCACAAAAAATTGCTCCAAAAACGAAGCTTATTACGCATCATTTTAATCAAAAAGATCTTTTCCTGGCCAACCAGTATATTTCGTACATCGAAATTAAAAGAAAGGGAAATGCCCCTATTTTTGCTTTTGGCAATGAGGTAAAAGTTAAAAAAACTACCTCTACTTTCGGAAAAGAACTGGGTGCAATTGCAGCCATAAACGGTACTTTTTTTGATGTGGCAAATGGTGGCTCTGTTGATTTTATTAAAATAAATGGTGTTGTGATCAAGCAAAATGTACTTGATAAAAATGGGAAAAGAGCCCGGCATCAGCAAACAGCAATTGTAATAGACGATAAAGGAAAATTGGCCCTCAAAAAATGGGACAATACTCCAAATTGGGAAAACAATTTAACCGAAAAAGACATTATGTTAAGTGGGCCGTTACTTATTTTTGATAGAAAGATAGCGGAACTAGATACTTCTTCCTTTACTAAGTCCCGTCACC
>DATJDT010000062.1:0-6081 GCA_035497275.1 Pedobacter sp. | reverse complement strand
CCATTTGCAACCAATTCGGCAATAATCGCTGCCAATGAAGAAGTGGAAGGCATTAATTTCAAAGGGATTGACAAAACCTATGATTGGAGTTTCATCAAAAAACATCTTGTAAGTGGTAGCGTGATTGATTTTAAAGACCAAAGTAAAAATCAAATTTTGATATCGTTATACACCGCTAATCGCTTAAAACTAAAATTAGGAGATAGTTTCATAATGCATTTTGTGAAAAACCCTCCTAAGCCTAGAAAGTTTATCATTGTAGGTATCTATGATATTGGGATTGAAAACATAGACAAGAGTTTTGCAGTAGGTGATATCAATATCATTAGAGGTGTAAATAATTGGCAAGCTAATCAGATGGGGGGCATTGAGGTAAGAATTAAGCATTTTGAAGATTTAAGACCTGTTGCCAATGAAGTTTATGCTAACTTAGAGCTTAAGTTAAAATCACGGTCGGTTGAAGAGAGCACTCCCGAAATTTTTACCTGGCTATCATTACTTGATGTAAATACAAGGGTACTGCTCATCTTAATGATGATTGTGGGGGTTATTAATATGATAACTGCGTTGTTGATTATGATATTAGAGCGAACAACAATGATTGGACTGCTAAAAGCCTTAGGTATTTCGAATTACAGCGTCATGAAAATATTCCTTTATAATGCGCTTTACTTGGTTGGCTTTGGCTTGGTTTTGGGAAATGTGCTAGGATTGGGCCTTGCATATCTCCAACAATACACACATTTATTTAAATTAGATCAAACTAATTATTATCTGGCACATGTACCTATTGAGGTACATTTTATGGACGTCCTTTTGCTCAATGTTGCCACACTCTTAATCTGCTCATTTGTATTGATTATCCCTTCCATGCTAGTAAGTAGGATTAGTCCATTAAAAGCAATCAGGTTTAAGTAGTTTTCAGTATTAAACTCTTAACCAATCTTTTTGCTTTAAACCACAAAACTCTGTTCTTGTAGGTAAATTTAAATAGGGATAGGTAACTTTCGAAAGATACAAGCCCGTAGGATGTGCAGGTTCTAATAACTTTGGTGTCTCTTTAGTGATGAGCAAATTTTCAAACTCGTCTACACTCATATGACCAGTGCCAATTTTTAATAATTTACCAGTAATAATCCTAATCATTTTCCCTAGAAAACGATTAGAAGAAATATGAAAACGTAAATTATCTCCATTTGAGGAAGTATATAAACTTGCTTCTTTTACATAGCAAATTGTATGTTCATTTTTATCAGGCGTAGTACAAAGGGCCCTATAGTCTTTGTATTTGGGTAAGAGCGCAGCTGCTTTGGCCATTTCTTCCAGATTTAAATTTTTATAATCGTAGTAAGAACTGAGTTGGCTTAAGAAGGGGTCTTTGTAGGTATGAAGGTAATAATCATATTCTCGTTGCACGGCGTCAAACCGAGCATGTGGTTTTCCTTCCAATGGGATAATATCGAAAACCGAGATATTATGCGGCAGCAGTTTGTTCAATCGAAAGATCAGATCAAAATCCCATTGTTCTTCTATATCCACATGAAAGAAGAACTGACTGGCATGGACCTGGGAATCTGTACGGCCACAACCGTTAATGGTCAATGGAGTTTTAAAAGCCTGACTTAATTTACTTTCAATAACCTCTTGTACACTGTTTACTTTTGGCTGTCTTTGCCATCCGTTGTAGTTATGCCCATTGTAGGCGATGTGGAAGAAGTATCTCAATTATCAATAATTTAAAGTTGGTCTATTTTAATCGAATTTGTTAGCATATTGAAAAGTGTCGGGTAGCTTTCATGTTCGTTATCTGTAAAAATAATCTTAAATATATGTTTATCTACATGGACATAATAAGATGTTTTTCTCGTATAAGTAGCCGTATCAATAACTCCATGTCCACGGAGTTTACCCATAACCGTACAGGTTATTGCTACTTTGCCATTTATAATTGCCTGCTCAGGTCCCTTAATAATTTTAAAATTACGATGGTTATACTTTTTCCAGTAAGACGGTTTTAAAAACCGTTTCATAAAGCGAGTGTTATTTGCGCCAAAATGTTGTGCGGTAACCTCGATTGTAGGATTAAGGCCTTTTCGATTAATGGAATTGTATCGCTGAAAAGTTATAATTCGCTCAAAGTATGATGGATCGTTGCGGAAGAAAGGTTCACCCACGAAACTTTTGATCCATCCAGGTGGCTCCTTCATGCTAAACTTATATTGTTTATTCCTACTGCTGGGCTGACTGTTTACCGTGGTAGATAAAGCAATAAAAAGAAAAACAAAAGCGAATGCTTTCATAAGCTATTATACCAATCTTTTTAATCCCATACTACAACCATAATGCAGTGCATCATGTGAAACAATAAAGGTTAATGCATCGTTTACATTGGTTAATGTGAAACCTGCATAAGTGGAAATAGTATAAGGCGTGTAGTTAGCAAATAAGCCATTTGCTAAATCTATTTCTAATTGGTTTATCGTGCTGAGCATATACCCTTTTAAGAGGTTAATTTCTGCCTCGCTTATATCGTTTTCAGGCTTAGAACCATTTTTATAACGATCGATCAAATCTTCATTGATAACAAACTTTTGCCCCGCTAGGCGATAGCATAGTATCTGCTGACTAACAATGACATGGCCTAGTTGCCAAGCTAAGTTGTTATTGAAACCTGGTGGGATGATATTTAATTGGTTTACAGTTAATTCATCTAACATGGTTAGCCATTTTGAGCGACAGGCTTTGATAACTTCTATAATTTTATCCATTTCTTTAATATTTGTAATTGCGCGATTTTTTAATTGTTTAACATTGGTTTAAAGCGATTGTCTTTATTCCTTAGATCCAACCCACCTTCATAAACCGATTTTAAATTTACAAGGTAGAATGACCATCCATTGTGGCAACCTAAGCGAATATTCCTTTTGCTGTTGTTGTCTGTTGGGATGTTATGTTGCCTTAAAGTAACTACTGTATGGTCGAATTCTTCTTTCAACTGGATCGTTACCAAACAATCTCCAGCAAAAGTAAATTCAACAAGATCATGTCCATTAGCTTGCGTTATTTTTCCACTTTCAGTTTCCTCATACAAAAACCATCGCCAGAAATAAGTGTCACCTTCTTGTAGCTTTTCGTTGCCTTTAATTTCGCCTTCCAGAGCTCGGGAATAAGTAGCTTCGCTTAAAAACCATTTTTCGATCTCCGTACTTTTAGTCCATGCGTCGTAAAGTGTTTGAATATCAGCTTTAATAGCAATCTTTAGGGTAAATGACGTCCAGTCAAAATTTTCCATCGTTAACGTATTTAGGTCAAATATAGAGAATGTTTACCTTTTCCCTAACCACATTAAACTATTCAAAATCATTTTATTTTGATTTTTACTTCCAAAACTTGATGAAAGGGAAGTGGTAGTTTTACCATATTTATGTTCATAATCCATATCATTATGTCCCATATTTATATAAACCATCCTATAATTTTTGTTACTCCAAACTACGGGATAGTAACCACTTTGCCATATTTCGTGGGCTTTTGGTCCCGTCCCTAAAGGAAAGCTGCTTGTATCAATTGCTAAAAGAATTTTAATATTAGCATTTTGGCGTAAATCATTTTCCCATCTGTACCATTCATTTGGTTGAGCCTTGAATTTTTTTGGTAGATTTTTAGTAACCGGGTGTTTTTTATCTTCAACCTTTAGTATCGCAGAGGTTGGGCGCCAGGTATTGCTCGCGT
Organism: Pedobacter sp.; assembly: GCA_035497275.1. Taxonomy (GTDB): domain Bacteria; phylum Bacteroidota; class Bacteroidia; order Sphingobacteriales; family Sphingobacteriaceae; genus Pedobacter. The sequence goes on along the minus strand of DATJDT010000062.1, from coordinate 2,349 downwards.
ATGCTCCAGATCCCAAGAATTCATGATGATACCAATTCCAGTTTTGCGGGTAACTAGAGGGGCTAAGTGCAAAAGCAGAAAAGTGAAAACCTAACCATGCTCCACCATTTTTTATATAATTTTCGAAGGCTGTTCTTTGCTCAGGCGCTTCCGGTCTGGTATCAAGAAATAAGACTACTTCATAATTCGACAAAAATTGAGCGTTCATGTTAGCCCAATTGGCAGTGGAATCATAACTGAAGCCATGATTTTTAGCCATTTTAGTAAACCATTTATTCGCTTCCTGAACGAAACTTATATGCGCTTGATCATTTTTTCCGGTATAAAATGCAATTACGCTGAATTTTGGTTTTTGAGCGCAAACGGAGAAGCTAATTACAAAGCTTATGAAGAAAATGAGTCTCTTGATTTTGAACATAATTTTTGTTTTTTGCCTTGTCTATAATACCACATAGGCACATAGAACACTATTTAATGTGTCTTATGTGCCTATGTGATTATTTTAAATAACTAGCGAAATTTTTATTTTGCAACAGTTGGTTTAGCGTTTTTTACATAAGTATCTAACCAAGTGTTCATTTCCCATAGCATGTGTAAGATGTTTTCTTTCGCTCGGTAACCATGCGCCTCGTAAGGAAGATAAACAAAACGTGTTGTTCCGCCGTGTCCTTTGATAGCTGCAAATAAACGTTCGCTATTGATCGGGAAAGTTCCTTGGTTATCGTCCATTTCTCCGTGGATTAATAAAATTGGTGTTTTAATTTTATCAGCATAGCTAAATGGGCTCATATCATAATATAGCTGTGGTGCTTGCCAATAGGTACGGTCTTCGTTTTGGAAACCAAATGGAGTAAGTGTCCTGTTATAAGCACCACTACGTGCAATACCTGCTTTGAATAAATTGGTATGTGCCAATAAATTAGCTGTCATAAATGCTCCATAGCTATGTCCTCCAACAGCCATGCGATTTCTATCGCCAACTCCCATCTCAGAAAGCTTATTGATGGCAGCTTCAGCATTTAATTTAAGTTGATCAACAAATGTATCATTAGGCCTTTTACCTTCCTTCGCTACAATTGGCATTTCGGCGTTGTCTAATACAGCATAACCTTGGGTAACAAAAAATAATGGTCCACCCGAGCTAATCGTAGTAAATTTATCTTGCGACCCTCTAATTTGGGCAGCATCTGCAGCCGAGTTAAATTCGCGTGGGTAAGCCCATATCAACACGGGTAAAGGTCCGTCTTTAGCTTTATCGTAACCTTTAGGCAAATATAAATCACCAGTTAAATCTATACCGTCAGCGCGTTTGTAAGATATTTTTTCTTTTTTAACACCTTCCATTTGTGGGTAAGGGTTAGTGAAAGAGGTAATAGGCTGGTCGGCCATGCGAAGTGTTAAGTTCTTAATGAAGTAATTTGGTACATCTTTCTGACTTTCTTTACGGGTAAGCAATACCAGTTTTTGTGGATCAAGTACATCAGTGATCATCTCAAATGTTCCTGGCTGTGCTCTCCATAAAATCTCAGATTTTTTCGTTGCTAGATCAAATTTTGCAAGAAAAGGTAAATCACCTTTAGCAGACGCACCGGTTGTATTATTTAATAATAATTTAGTGCCATTATCGGTAGTTAAAATCACTTGGCGACCGAATTTGTTTTTTTCTGTTACAGGATTTCCAGGGTTGTTATAAGCATCGGTGGTATTTAATTCATATAGCGTTTCTATAGCACCGGTACTAGGATTGAAACTACTTAATTTTGAAGTCTGTTTTGTTCTAGAATTCTCTCTTACCAATGCAAATGAAGCATTGCCCCAGCTAATACCACCAAATCTCATTTTCGTTTTTAGCAGCTCTTTTGGTGTTCCAGTAAATGGAGCCGATAAAGCCATAACTGCATCATGAAATTCGACATTCTTTTTAATAAGACCACTGTCTAAAGCCACTGTCCAAGTTACGGTTGCAGCTTCGTCATCTCTCCAGTCAAACCCACGAGGTACATTTTGCACGTTATCATAACCTGATGGTCTAACTTCCGATGAAGGTAAATTAGCCAGTAATTTAACTAATTTACCAGCTCTATCTGTAATGGTTACTGTTGAAGGAAAGCCATTTGCAGATACCAAATAAGAGAACGGTTTTTTAATGGTACGAACCATCATGTAATTTTTATCTGGCGATAAAGAAATGTTACTATAAATACTTGGTTTTCCTATGGGAGTTTCCACTCCGCCTTTATTTTGAACCAATTGTGAGGTTGCATAAAACTCAAACAACTGCTCATCATAGGGAGATTTAATTAAATCTTGGAGGGTTGGACTAGGAGCTGCATTGCCCAAACTTTGTTG
>DATJDT010000061.1:0-2900 GCA_035497275.1 Pedobacter sp. | reverse complement strand
CTCATAAACGAAGGCATTTTGCGCAAAGCCCTGGAGTACGCATGATATCCAAATCGATAATAAAAAAACTAATTTCAAGATTACTAATTTCAATTATTCTAAACTTTATCTGTTTTTACCACCTTCTACGCTCGCAATGACAATCTTTCTTATTTACTTTTTATCCCTCCAGCTCCATTATTTCACTGGCAAGCTCTTCCCAAGTACTTTGCGCATGATCTAATAATGCCTTCTCAGCTAAATAGCGCTTATTCGTTTCTTCAAGCTTCTGTTTGTGTGAATAAACATCCTCATCAGCTAATTCTGCCTCGACTGCTTTAACACTTAATTCAAAAGCAGCTATTTCTTCTTCAATTCGTTTTAACTTATCGTTTAGCTTTTTTAGTTGTTGTTGTGTATTTAACGGAAGGGGTTCTATTACCTTTGGTTTTTTGTCTTCTGCTGGTTTAACAGGAATCGGTTTAGGGGTTGGGATTACCCTCTTACTATTCCATTCTTCATACTCAGCGTAGGTTCCAGGATATTCTTTAATTTTTTCTTCTTCAATGAACCAGATTTTGTTTGCTACATTGTCCAAGAAGTACCTATCGTGAGAAACAGAAATAAATGTTCCTTCATATTGCTGTAAAGCTTGAATTAAAATATTCACTGATTGAATATCTAAGTGATTGGTAGGCTCATCCAGAATCAGGAAGTTCGAATCCGTTGTTAATGATTTAGCTAAAGCTACCCTTGATTTTTCGCCACCAGACAATACTTTAATTTTTTTGAAAACATCATCACCCGTAAAGAGGAAGCAACCTAAAATAGAACGTAATTCTGTATCGGTGTGTTTAGGTGCAAATGCCTGCAATTCTTCTAAAATGGTATTGTCTAGGTGTAATGATTCCAGCTGATGTTGAGCAAAGAAAGTGGTAGTCACGTTATGTCCGGTTTCTACTTTCCCGCTAAACCCTTCGGTACCAGCAATCATTCTTAATAAGGTAGATTTACCTTTACCGTTAGCACCAATTAATGCAATTTTATCGCCTTTTTCGATCAGACCATCAGCATTTTCTAGAATATCAATATTAGGATATGATTTTGTCGCATTCTCAACCTTGATTACGTGCCTACCACTTGGTTTAGAGAATTTAAAGCTAAAGTTTACAGTGGGGTTATCATCATCCACATCTTCTACGCGCTCCATTTTATCCAATGCTTTCATCCGCGACTGCGCCATTTTAGCCTTACTCGCTTTAGCTTTAAAACGCTCTATTAAACGCTCTTCTTGCTTAATTTTAGCTTGTTGGTTTTTAAATTCTCCTTTTTGAATCTCGCCACGAAGAGATTTTTCTTCTACGTAGAATGAATAATTTCCTGCATAGACCGTCAGTTTTCCTTTTCTCGACTCAACTGTTTTACGCACAATCTTATCTAAAAAATATCGATCGTGGGAAACGATTACAATTGCGCCTTCAAAACCACCTAAATAGTTTTCCAACCATTTAATCGATGGTAAATCCATATGGTTGGTAGGTTCATCTAATAAAAGGATATCAGGCGTTTGCAAAAGAATTTTAGCCAACATTACCCGCATTCTCCAACCTCCAGAGAAGGTGTTCAGCGGACGGTGCTGATCTTCGGTGCTAAAGCCTAAACCTGCTAAAATCTCATTTGCACGGTATTCAATGTTGTAGCCATCTAAAGCTTCAAACTCTTGTTGTTTATCACTTAGTTTGTATAAAGTTTCTTCACTGTAATCAGTTTCAATCTTTTTCAGTAGTTCTTCAATCTCATCATGCAATTGATTTTGACGCTCAAAAGCTTCCATTGCAACATGTAAAATAGTATGGTGAGATTCATACGAAAGTAAATCCTGGTTCAAATAACCAATTTTTAAATCTTTCGCCATCGAGATGCTTCCCGATGATGGCGCATATTCGCCAACAATTATTTTAAGTAAAGTAGACTTTCCAGTGCCATTTGCACCAATAAGTCCAACTCTATCACCTGGCTTAATATGCCAGTTTGCTTCGTCGTATAAGGCTCTAGAGCCAATTAGGAAGGTTAAGTCGTTTATAGAAATCATTTCGATGCAAAAATACGAAATTCTAATGTACATTTTTTGCTATTTTATTCCCATTCTCTATTTCCTAAAATTTAATATCTTTGCCAAATGTATCGCCTCGTTAAACCCGTTTTCTTTCAATTCGACCCAGAAAAGGTTCATTATTTCGTAGTTAAACGTTTAAAATGGTTCCATGATTATTTTCCATTGGGGAAAACCATTTTGCGAAGTAGCTTTGATATCAATCTGAAGGGCTTAGAGCGAGAAGTTTTTGGTATTAAATTTAGAAATCCAGTAGGTTTAGCAGCTGGTTTCGATAAAAATGGTGAATATGTTGAAGCATTGAGTAACCTTGGCTTTGGTTTTATTGAGGTTGGAACGGTTACTCCTTTACCTCAACCAGGCAATGATAAGCCCCGTATGTTCCGCTTACAGGATGATAGCGCGATCATCAATAGAATGGGTTTTAATAATAAAGGGGTTGATGTAATGGCCGAACGCTTAAGATTGCTAAAGGAAAAAGACCCTTCTATTGTAGTAGGTGGCAATATTGGGAAAAATAAGAATACGCCCAATGAAGACGCGGTAAGTGATTATATCAAATGTTTTGATCGGTTATTCGATGTAGTTGATTATTTTGTGGTAAACGTTAGCTCTCCTAATACACCAGGTCTAAGAGCTTTGCAGGAGAAAGAGCCGTTAAAAGAATTGCTTAATACTTTACAACAACGCAATCGTAAAAACAATATATCACGCCCTATTTTACTTAAAATCGCACCTGATTTAACCAATGAACAATTGGATGATATTGTGGAGATTGTTAAGGAGACTGGAATCGCGGGCGTGATTG
>DATJDT010000060.1:0-3092 GCA_035497275.1 Pedobacter sp. | reverse complement strand
GCTTTATACCAAAGATAAACGAAAAGGGGGAGCGTGGCTTTAAGGTTTTATTTGCCGGTGGATTAGGAGCGCAACCCTTTTTAGCAAGTGCCATTACAGAGTTCTTACCGGAAGATGAGTTAATTCCTTTTGCTGAATCGGTATTAAGAGTGTTTGATCGCTATGGCGAACGCACAAACCGAAATAAAGCTCGCTTAAAATATTTGGTGCAAAAACTAGGTTTAGAAGAAGTGTTAAGACTAGTTTCTGAAGAAAGAATTGCTAATAAGGTAAAGACCTTTCCAATAGATTTAAACAGCGTTCCACTTCCTTATTTTCCATTTACACAGGATTATCCAACCGTAAAGATTGAAAACGAAAAACATTACCAACATTGGTTGGCTACCAATGTAGTGCCACAAAAGCAAAACGGGTTTTTCGCTGTGTATGTAAAGGTTAAAGTTGGCGATATTAAAACAGCTCAAGCAAGAGCTTTTGTTGCAGCGGTGAAACCTTATGTAGCTGATGAAATTAGGGTTACTCAAAATCAAGGTCTATTGCTTAAATACGTTGCTAAGAATGCATTGCCATCACTTTATCAAGCATTGCTAGAAGTAGATTTAGCTGACGCCGGTTTTGATAGTATTGCCGATATAACTACTTGCCCCGGTACAGATACCTGTAATTTAGGGATTTCGAATAGCATGACTTTAGCTGAAGTATTGGAGGAGGTAATTTACGAAGACTTTCCTGAACTTATTTATGAGAAGAACATCAATATCAAAATCAGTGGATGTATGAATTCTTGTGGTCAGCATGGTTTGGCCGAGATCGGTTTCCATGGTAGTTATGTTAAAGCCAATGGTAAAGTAGTACCAGCAGTACAGGTAATGTTGGGAGGCGGCACCGTTGGAGATGGCGTGGGAAGAGTTGCTGAGCGGGTAATTAAAGTGCCTTCAAAAAGAGCACCTCAAGTACTCCATTTAATTTTAAACGATTTTAAAGCAAATAGTCCGGCAGAGGAGAATTTCCATGCCTATTACGATAGACAGGGGAAAGATTATTTCTATCAACTATTAAAGCCAGTGGCCGATTTAACAGCCTTACAGAACGATGAATTTGTAGATTGGGGCCATGAAGAAACTTTCCAAACCGCTATAGGAGTGGGTGAATGTGCAGGAGTGATTATAGATCTTGTGGCAACTTTGCTATTGGAGGCTGAGGAAAAATTGGATTGGGCAAAACAGGCCTTTGCAAAACAAGCCTATGCAGATGCTATTTATCATAGCTATAGCACATTTATTAGCACAGCCAAATCTTTATTGCTCGATAAGGGGATTAACAGTAGTACCCAAGTAGGCGTTATTAGAGAGTTTGATAATCACTTTGTGGCAAGCGGAGAGGTGAAATTGACTACCACGTTTGCTGAACTGGTGCTTCAAATTAATAAGAACGAACCTTCCCTGGAGTTTGCAAAACAATATTTAAATAAGGCTAAAGAGTTTTTAGAACAGATTAATGAAATACGTATAATTGCTTAACCATGCAGATAGATAAACAACATATAGAACCAAAAATAACACTATTAGGTGCTGGTCCTGGTGATCCGGAATTAATCACCTTGAAAGGTGTTATTGCTTTGCAAAGTGCTGATGTGGTGCTTTATGATGCCTTAACAGATGAGGCTTTATTGAGCCATGCGCCTCAACATGCTATTAAAGTATATGTAGGCAAGCGCTCAGGTGAACATTCATTTGAGCAAGATGCCATTAATAAACTGATGGTTGATTATGCGCTTAACTATGGACATGTAGTGCGCCTAAAAGGTGGGGATCCATTTGTTTTTGGGAGAGGTTATGAAGAATTAGACTTTGCAGCTTCTTTTCATATTCCCGTAACTGTTATTCCTGGTATTTCGAGCTCTATCGGTGTACCTGGTTTGCAGCAGATCCCAGTTACCCATCGTGGAATGAGCGAAAGCTTTTGGGTGATTACCGGTACAACCTCGTCGGGCACTGTATCTGATGATATTTACCAGGCAGCAAACTCTAAGGCTACGGTAATTATATTAATGGGTTTAAAAAAACTTTCACAAATTGTTGATATTTTTAGTGCTGCAGGAAGAAACGATTTACCAGTCGCTGTAGTTCAAAATGGCTCCTCAGCAGAGGAAAAGTTAGTTATAGGCAAAGTTGATACTATTGTAAATAAAGTAGCAGAAGAGAAAATAGCAGCACCCGCTTTGTTGATTTTCGGCGAAGTTGTGTCTCTTCATCCTTCGTTTACCAAGTTAATTAAACCGTATGTTAACATCGCCTAAGCTAAAAGAAGAAGTACAGGTCCCTCAATCAGAAAAGGGAAATCAACTGTTTCCAGTTTTTATTAAACTGAACTAGTTGCGTACTTTGGTTATTGGCGGAGGCCCTGTTGCATTGGAGAAATTAACAGCAATCTTAAAAAACAGTGAACAAACGAATATTTCACTGGTAGCTAAAGAAGTAAGCCCTGCAATTAGCGAGCTTGTATTAAGGTATCCTAAACTTAAAATTGATCAAAAGAGCTATGATTCAAGTGATTTAAATGATATTGATATTGTTTTTGTTGCGACAAATGATAATATATTAAACGAAGAAATTAGAGAAGATGCCCACCAACGAGGTCTCTTAATCAATGTTGCCGATAAACCTGCGCTCTGCGATTTTTATTTAGGCTCTGTCGTAAAGAAGGGCGATCTAAAAATCGCTATCTCCACAAATGGCAAATCGCCAACAATCGCTAAAAGATTAAAGCAACTATTGGCAGAAAGCTTGCCCGATGAGTTAGATACGACTCTACAGCAAATGAGTTCTCTTAGGGAGCAATTAAATGGTGATTTTGCTGCTAAGGTTAAAAAGTTAAATAAAGTAACAGAACGATTAATTAGTCCCAAGAAAAATTTCTTAGAAACTAATATAAAATGGTTAATCTGGTTAGTAATTGTTTCATTTATTGGGGTAGTAGGGGTTACTTTATGGAATACCGAACCCGAATTTCAAACATTCCTGATTAACATTGATCCTTTATTTTATTGGTTCTTAGGTGCTGGCTTTGTGTTCGCTATGATTGATGGTGCC
>DATJDT010000059.1:0-4970 GCA_035497275.1 Pedobacter sp. | reverse complement strand
AAGTGGCGGAGACTGCAGATTTCTTAGCTTTTTTAGATGTAAGCCCTTTGGTAATGGGGCATGTGCTGGTAATTCCAAAAAAGGAGGTCGACTATATCTTTGATATGGAAGATGAACTTTATAGCGGACTAACCTTATTTGCCAAGAGTGTGGCGCAGGGAGTTAAGAAAGCTTTCCCATGTAAAAAAGTGGGAGTGGCTGTGATAGGATTGGAAGTGCCTCATACGCATATTCATTTAATACCAATGAATAACGTGAGTGATATGAATTTTGCTAAAGAAAAACTAAAGCCATCACAAGAAGAATTGGCCGAAGCTGCAGAGCGAATTAAGGCAGCGTTATAGGGTTATTTTAGTTTCTCATTATTCTTATGACGATCGGCATCTCTTATTGTTTTCTTGGCTAGATTTTTAATCAGTGCATCATTCAGGTCAATACCCGTCTGATTAGCCAAGCAAATGAGCACAAATAAAACATCAGCCATTTCATCCGCTAAATTTACGGCTTCATCACTTTTCTTAAAAGATTGCTCACCGTATTTGCGCGACATAATTCTGGCTACTTCACCAACTTCTTCCATTAGGATAGCTGTGTTGGTTAGCTCATTAAAATAACGAATGCCAGTAGTTTTAATCCACTGATCTACCTGCTCTTGTGCTTGCTCTATAGTCATTGCTTAATGGTTATCTCTATCTTTTGTGTCCATGATAATGGTTACAGGGCCATCGTTTACTAAACTAATTTTCATATCGGCGCCAAAAATACCACATTGAATTTCCTTATGGAGAAGGCCAGCTAACTGTTTAATCATCTCTTCGTACATCGGAATGGCCTTGTCTGGTCTGGCTGCCCTTGTAAAGCCTGGTCTATTCCCTTTTTTGGTGGCCGCAAATAAAGTAAACTGACTAATTAAAAGGATATTACCCTCCACATCAGCAAGTGATTTGTTCATGAGGTCATTTTCATCACCAAAAACTCTCATGTTAACGATTTTTTGCGCTAGCCATGTCAAGTCTTCCTGCGTATCAGCATCTTCAATCCCTAATAAAACTAAGAAACCATTGCTAATTTCTCCAGTAATTTGCTCGTTAACTTTACAGGTAGCTTGAGTAACTCTTTGAATAACTGCTCTCATTTTTTACGCTCTAGTGTCGTTTCCATGATACATGCTTAGATAACTCTCATATCTGCTTACTTCAATTTCGCCATTTTCAACGGCTTTGATAACCGCACAGCCTGGTTCGTTTACATGTCGGCAGTTGTTAAATTTACACTGATTTAAACGTTCCCGCATTTCTACAAAATAATGGCTAAGCTCTTCGGGTTTAATATCAAAGATACCCAGTTCACGAATGCCTGGTGTATCAATTAAATAGCCCCCAAAAGGTAAGGTATGCATTTCGGCGAAGGTGGTAGTATGTTGTCCTTTATCACTCCAATCTGATATTTCTCCCGTTTTAATTTCGAAGCCAGGTAATAAAGCATTGATTAAACTAGATTTACCAACGCCCGAATGGCCCGAAAATAAGGTAATATTGTCCTTTAATAAAGCTTTGATCTGGTCAATATTTGTGCCTTTTAACGCTGATACTTCATAACATGGATAACCAATCTTCTCATAGATGGCTTTATATTCAGCTAAGATTTCGAGACCTTGGGCACTAAATAAATCCAACTTATTAAATACTAAGCAGGTTGGAATGCTATAGGCTTCAGAAGTTACCAAAAAACGATCGATAAAACCCAAAGAGGTACGTGGCGAAGCTAAAGTAACGATTAAAAACGCTTGATCTAAATTTGCTGCAATAATCTGTGCTTGTTTAGAAAGGTTTATTGATTTACGAATGATGTAATTTTTGCGATCATTTAACTTGTCAATTACCCCAGTTTCTGCATTGGGCTCTAACGCAAACTCAACGCGATCGCCAACGGCAATTGGATTGGTAGTTTGAATACCTTGGATCCTAAATTTGCCTTTGATACGACAGTCATAATTTTTGCCGTCCTCAGCATAAACCTGATACCAGCTTCCGGTTGATTTGATAACTAATCCTTGCATATTATACTGTAAAGGTAGTAATATGATTACACAGATTAAGAAGTGATTATACGATTATTAATTATTTTGAAATAATCCTTGACATTGTAAAAAATATTCACCTACTTAGCAGTGTAGAAAATACACTAAGAAAAGAAATGATTTTTAACAATACAATTACAACCACAACTACATCAACAACAGGCCAGTGCCTGATGGGGAAACGCTAGTGGTATAATTGAAACACAAGATATAAGCGCTCCCGACAAAATCGGGAGCGTTTTTTTTTGGGTAATTTTTTTGAAACAACGTTAACGTACATAAAATGAACATTTTAAAATTTGGCGGAACATCCGTAGGTTCCGTAGAAAGTATTAGTGCCTTAATGGGCATCTTGGAAAAGGAACAGCAGCAAGCAGAAAAACCAGTAATTGTGTTGTCGGCAATGAGTGGTGTAACCAATTTGCTAACTGCAATGGCCGAAAAATCGGCATTGGGGCAAGACTATACCAAAGAACTTAAAGCTATCGAACAGCGTCATTTTGAGGTGATAAGAGCGTTGTTACCAGCAGCGGCGCAAAATCCAGTGCTTACCAAGCTTAAACTTTATTTCAATGAATTGGAGGAACTTTTGCAAGCGATCTATAACTTACAAGAACTTAGCTTGCAAGCGAAAGACCTCGTATTAAGCTACGGTGAACGTTGTTCAACTGTGATGATTTGCCATATTGCTAAACAAAAATTTGCAGATGCTGTATTTGCAGATGCTGCTCAGTTTATTAAAACAGACAGCAATTTTGGTCAAGCAAAAGTAGATATGCAGTTGACCGAATTTTTAGTTAAAGACTTTTATCATACGCATGCAGGTAAAATGCTTTTCGTTACCGGCTTTATTGCCAGTAACGATGCAAATAGAGTAACCACATTAGGAAGAGGTGGTAGCGATTATACTGCGGCTATTTTAGGCTCGGCATTAAATGCTGGCGAAATTCAGATCTGGACTGATGTAAATGGTATGATGACTGCTGATCCGAGGATGGTAAAAAAAGCATTTTCTTTACCAGAATTAAGTTATATAGAAGCAATGGAGCTATCCTATTTTGGAGCAAAGGTAATCTACCCACCAACTATGACCCCTGCATTCCTAAAGAAAATCCCGATAGTTATTAAAAATACCTTTGATGTTGATTTTGAAGGGACTTACATTCGTCATGGAGCGAAACCCTCTGCTTTACCAATCAAGGGAATTTCTTCAATTGATGAAATAAGCATCATTAATTTAGCTGGAAGTGGGATGGTAGGTAAGGCTGGCTTTAGTGGTCGGTTATTCTCTTTGTTATCTCGTGAGCAAATTAATATTGTTTTAATCACTCAATCGTCTTCTGAGCATAGCATCACCTTTGCGGTTAAACCTGCCGACGCGATTAGAGGCGTTGCCTTAATTGAGAAAGAATTTGACCTTGAACTACAAGCTAAAAAATTAGATGCCCCCGAAGTTGAGAATGGCCTTGCTGTTTTAGCAATTGTTGGAGAAAATATGAAGCGCACACCTGGTATTTCTGGTAAATTATTCCATGCATTGGGCAGAAATGGTGTAAATGTACATGCCATTGCCCAAGGCTCATCAGAATACAATATCTCGGTAATAATTGCAAAGCCAGATTTGTCGAAAGCAATCAATGCGGTACACGATGCCTTTTACGCTGAGCTAAATAAAACACTTCATATTTTTTGCCTAGGCACAGGAAATATTGGTAAAACACTGTTCAAACAATTACTGGTTCAAATGCCATTCTTAGCTAAAAATAACGATTTGCAGGTAAAAGTAATGGGTATGAGCAATACGCGAAAAATGCTTTTATCCCCAAATGGCATAGCGCTTGAAAATTGGGAAGAGAGTTTGGATTTACAAGGCGAAAAGGCAGATTTAGCTGAATTCGTATCAAAAATGAAAGATATGAACCTGCCTAACTGCGTGTTTGTGGATAATACTGCTAGTCCAGAACCCGTACCATTTTATCAGGGTGTTTTCGAATCGAGTATTTCAGTAGTTACTTGTAATAAAATTGGCAATTCGGCGAGCTTTGAACAGTACACAACTTTTAAAAATACCGCGCGCAAGTTTGGTGTCGACTTTTACTATGAAACCAATGTTGGTGCTGGTTTACCAATTATTAGAACTTTAAAAGATTTGATGATGAGTGGTGATAAAGTGGCTAAAATTGAAGCTATTTTATCGGGTACCATCTCGTATATCTTTAATCATTTTAAGGGAGATGCAGCTTTCCATGAAGTTGTAAAAGAAGCACAAGATAAAGGTTATACCGAGCCTGATCCACGTGATGATTTAAACGGAAAGGACTTTATGCGTAAAATGTTGATCTTGGCACGTGATGCTGGTTATCCTTTTGAAGAATCGGATGTTAGTATACAGAATATGCTACCAGATGCTTGCTTACAGGCATCAACTGTGGAAGATTTTTACGACCAGTTAACACTTAACGCTTCTTATTTTACCAAGCTAAAAGCAGAAGCTGAGGCAAGTAAAAAGGTTTTAAGATATATTGGGAAATTGGAAAACGGTAAAGCATCCATCACCTTACAAATGGTAGATGAAAACCACCCATTTTATATGCTTTCGGGAAGTGATAATATTATTTCCTTCACTACGGATAGATATAAGGATAGACCGTTAGTAATTAAAGGCCCCGGTGCAGGAGCAGAAGTTACTGCCGCTGGAGTTTTTGCAGATATTATCAATGTTGGAGGTGAAAAAGCATAGGTTATGAGTTTGGTTGATAGCGCAAAAGATGAAATTTTGGCTTTAGTTGATGGAGCATTATTAGATTTTAAAAATATAAAGTCGGGCGATTGGAATGCTAAGCCTAATCCAATTAAATGGTCTAAAAAAGAGCTCTTAGGTCATTTAATT
>DATJDT010000058.1:0-4204 GCA_035497275.1 Pedobacter sp. | reverse complement strand
TGCTGAAGAAATTTGTAGGTTTAGGAATAGATAATTAGGGTTTTCTACTTTTTGTACACTTACCAGTTTTACGCCAGCATAATTAAGGCTAACGTTTCTATCGGCAATTCGGTTTCCTCTAACCAATAGCTGAAGGGACTGATTTTTAAAGCCTACCCACCAATTCATTGGTTCAACTCTTTCAAGATCCGACAGCTGTGCAAAAAGGACTTGAGCTTGAGATGATAGGAATAAGGTTAATAAAATTAATTTCTTGATCATGTTTATATTTCGTTGATAATAAGCGAAAGTGTTAATTTTTTATGTTAAAACCCAAAGATTTAAAAAATTAATAGCTAATTATAAAAAATCCTCTCTACTCTTGCAGAGAGGATCTTTATAAATTTACAACTAATTATGGGTTATAGGTAAAACCTAAATAATAAATAGCCCCAACTTGTGGATTACCAAAAGAAGTTGCGTAGTATTTATTTAGAATATTAGAACCGCCTAATTTAATCATCGAATTAACAGAAGGAACTTTTAAATTAACCTGCGCATCAAAAGTTGAGTAAGATGGCACAATCCCTCTTGCAAATGTTGAGTTCCATAAAAACTCGTCTTGCCAACGATATTGAACATTAAAACCGAAGTTTTTAGCGATTTCTTTATTACCTATTCCTGCATTAAATCTCCATTCAGGCGTATTAAAGTTGTTATCAAAATTGGCAGGTGTTTCTCCTATTTTATTGTAAGAAGCGTTCCCATTCCAGTTCCATTTACCAACTTGGTAATCTAAACCAAATGCACCACCATAAGACTTAACATTTCCAGCTATATTAACTGGCACAGTAAACTTAACCGCCGTAGTTGTAGGGTTTTGGTATAGATCTACCCCACCAATAAAATCTTTGTAAATGTTATAATAAGCATAAGCATCGATCAATAATCTCGGCGTTGCAAGGCCTTTATAGCCAAACTCGAAAGACTGAACACTCTCTGGGCGAAGGCCACCTGCATCAAAAGTATACGGGGTTAATAGCGCAGGATTAGGAGCACCTGCAGCTGCTGAAGCTAAAAATGCTTTATAACTCGATGCTAACACGCCTTTATTAGTATTCAATTTATACTTTTCGATAGATTCTGGTAGACCTCCAATTAAACGAGTAGAACCACCTCCTACCGCTAAATCAATATATTGATCTTGTGCAGTTGGGTTACGATAACCAGTTTGATAAGATAACCTTAAATTATTATTTGGTGCAACTGTATAAACTCCAGTTACCCGTGGAGTGAGGCGACCTTCAAAGTTCTTACTTTTATCATAGCGACCTGCGACTGTCATTTTAAATTTGTCTGATAATTTCTTACCTAGTTGAACAAACGCTCCAAATTCGCCAATAGAAATTTCACGATTTGCATCATCAAATATAGTACCGTCTGAATGTAAAAAATAATCACGGTATGACGCACCAACTTGTAAGTCGACCACATTGTTCAATGCATTAGAAAAATTATACATCCCTTCGTAATGGAACAAGTTAGTTTTATCATTGAACTTAGCGCCATTCTGAGGACCGATAGTTTTTGCAGTGATCGCTTTTTTGGCGGCTTCATAACCAAGAGAACCTGGTACTAGGCGACCAATATCAGCCTGAGACCTGGCAAATGTCTGAGCGGCGGCATCACTTTGTCCACCAGCCCTGGCACCAATGTAATTACCGATATATTGTGCGTACCAGCCAGTTAAGCCACCTGATGGCTTCCATGCCTCATTGATAAAAGTACCCAAAATAGTTGCATTATATGCTTCTCCAGAACGCTCTTGTGTTGTGTAGCCTCTTAAAAAGAAGTCCTGTCCTTTTAATTCTAATTTATACTGACCAATACTAAAATTTCTCAATGAATAGCGGTCTGTTCCAGTATATACAGATGTACCAGTACCCCAATTGGCTTGTGCTATTGCTTCTACAGTATTGTTAAATCTATAATGCAATGAGGTCGAAGTTTTTAATGATTTGGTATTGTAATCAACCAAGTCGTTTTCGGCATAACCTGTTCTAGATACAAATTGGTTCGGAATTAATCCCGGCACCCTTAAGCCAATATAAAAAGGCAAATAACTTTGAATAGTAGGTCTTAATGCAGCTGGGAAAAAACCTAAAGCTGCTGCTTGTTGAGCTGCACTTGGTGCTGCACCAGCTCCAACACCTAAAGCAGTAAATGCGCCATTTAAAGAAGTCTGAATATTAGGGATCTGACCACCACTGGCAGCATTAACACCTGCAATAATTCCAGCGTTTAGGGATTGAGCAACATTGATCATGTTCTGGCTAATTTCATCCCCATAAACATTAATCCCGTCATAGTTTGGATCAGAATTACGATCTCCACTTTTTAACTGGCGAGCAGTTCTATCGAAATTTCTGGTATCGGCAGCTGCCCAGTCTTTAGCTTGTAAAAATGAAAACGAAGTTTTAAAGCCAAATTTATTGTTCCATGATTTCGCTAAACGCAAATCAAATTGTTTAAATTCCTGTATACCTTGGTTCGTATTGTTGTCATCAACATGATTAATTCCACCTTTATATTGGAAGCTTACTCCTTGATATTGGTATGGATTTTTAGAAGTCATTAACAAGGTACCATTGATACCACCTGCTCCGTATAAAGCAGAAGCTGCACCTGGAAGCAGCTCAACGTTATCAACATCAAGATCTGATAGGCCTACAATATTACCAACAGAAAAGTTCAAGCCTGGGGCTTGATTATCCATTCCATCAATGTATTGGTTAAAACGAGTATTTCCGTTAGCATTAAATCCACGTGTATTTACTGATTTGAAAGTTAAACTTTGCGCACTCATCTCTACACCCTTCAAATTATTTAAGGCATCAAAGAAAGAAGGCGCTGGTAATTCCTTTAATGCAGCAGCACCTATTCGCTCTATACTAACTGGTGATTCTAAAATACGTTCAGGTGTTCTCGAAGCTGATATAACTACTTCCTGTCCTAAAATAACACCTGTTTCTAATTCGAAGGTTAAATTAGATGCGGACGAAGTAATCTCTCTTTCCAATGTTACATACCCGATATAGGAAACCACAATTGTGAAGGGAGCTTTTTCAGTTGTACTGAAAGAGAATTTACCCATATCATTTGTGGCATTTCCTATTGTTTTCCCCTTTATGGTAACACTAACTCCCGGAATAGGCTCTTTAGTTAATTTATCGGTCACTGTACCGCTAACTACAATGCTTTGTGCAAAGGCGACAACTGAGGTCGCGGTGAGCACAAAAAACATAAAAATGATTTTTGTAAAGGTTTTGTTCATAAGTGAGTCGTTTATATTTGCTATTTAACTATAAACTTAAATACAAAATTTGACACAAACAAATTCTATTCTGTATTAAAATTAATTTACAAAATCTTATTTTATGTAAGTATTTTCAAGAGTTCATCGATCTATATTTATATTTTTAATAGTTAGAATTTAATTTTATAGTAAATTGCCAGATGTATTCTTAAAACTGGATGCAATATATTAACCAAAATAACCCATAAAACTGATGAATAGAGTTAAAGCCTTTATATGCATACTCATACCTATTTTATTAGCCTATGCACTAAACACTAAATTTGGTAGCACCCCTCCACTTTTAAAATTTCTAAACCCATTCACTGGCTTTTGGCAAAATGCAGAAAGTAACATGCAAACCGCCAAGCATAACATTGCGCTTAAAGGAGCACAAGCTGAAATAAATATCATTTTCGATGACCGCATGATTCCTCATGTCTTTGCTCAAAACGACCACGATGTATATTATGCACAAGGTTACGTAACTGCGATGCATAGGCTATGGCAAATGGATTTCCAAACTCGATTCGCTGCCGGTAGGATTTCTGAAATTGTTGGAGACAAAGCAATTGAGGTAGATCGTTATCAACGGAGAATGGGAATGGTGTACGGCGCAGAAAACTCGTTAAAAGGGATGATGGAAGACCCTAAATCGAAAGAGATGATCATGGCCTATACCGCGGGAATTAATGCTTATATTCATTCATTATCCAAAGCAAACTACCCTATTGAATATAAAATACTCGATTTTAAACCCGAAGATTGGACCGCAATTAAATGTGCATTGCTCTTAAAACAGATGTCGGCAGTTTTAGCGATGGGTTCTGACGAATTTTATATGACCAATATACTGAAGAAGTTTGGCCC
>DATJDT010000057.1:0-1701 GCA_035497275.1 Pedobacter sp. | reverse complement strand
CAGAATCAGGGCTGTTTTACTAAATGGTTCAAGAGCAAATCCAAATAGTCAACCTGACAAATTCCAGGACTTTGACATAGTCTTTATTGTTAGCAACTTTGACAGTTTCATAACTAACCACAGTTGGACAGATGTTTTTGGAGAGAAATTAATTTGTCAATTGCCAGACGAAATGACTTTTGGAGAAGATGACAAAGACAATAATGAAACTATAGGATTTCATTATTTAATGCTATTCAAGGACGGAAACCGGATAGACTTAACCCTTTTCCCAATAGAGAACTTTAAAAGCGATTTTGCATTGGACAGTCTAACAATTGTATGGCTTGACAAAGACGATTTATGTCCAAATATTCCGCTTCCAACAGACACAGATTATTATATTCAGAAACCAACGGAGAAAGCTTTTTTAGAAACTTGCAATGAATTTTGGTGGGTAAGTACGTATGTTGCAAAAGGACTTTTGAGAAATGAAATAACCTACGCAAAAGAAATGCTTGAAACAACTGTACGACCAATGTTTATGAAAATCATAGAATGGTATATTGGAACTAAAACACATTTTTCAGTTTCGTTTGGAAAGGGCGGGAAGTATATGAAGCGATACTTATCAAGTACCCAATATGACAAAATACTTGCAACTTATTCGGACCAACAATTGGAAAACAATTGGAAATCTTTATTTTTAATGACAGAGTTATTTGGAGAGTTTGCAGCTACAATCGCTGACAGATTAAATTTTCAGTATAATTTAGATGAACAACAAAATGTAATGACTTATTTGAAAACTTCTTATTACGGGCAGGAATAAACAGCTTGGCTGCTAACAATGAGCATTGGTACATCTTTCGGCAGGTAGTTCCGGGCTGAAAAACTTTATTGAGCGATCGAAATAAAAATGAGCTTTTAATTATAAATTTGGCTACGGTTTTGGCAGAAAGGAAAGCTATTCCCAGTCCTGCCTAAATGCGTAACCGTTAGGCGAAATTTTTCACTTTACCGTTTTTAATTGTTATACTTTTCATTAAAACCATCAGCTATGAAAACAGTTCTTACCATTTTTACTGGATTAGTTTTGATTTTTTTGACATCTGGTTTCATTAAAGATAATTTTGCAAAATCAAATAGTGTAAAAGTAGAAGTCTATTTCGATAACGCACTTGACTTTAATGACCTGGTTAAAATGAAACTCGACTTAGCGCAGGACCAAATAAATGTGGACTACCAAGCTTTGGAATTTAACGACAAGGATAAATTGACGTCAATAAAATTTAAGGTCATAAGTGAAGGGAGATATTGCGGAAGTGGTGCTTCAAGTAATCTTGAAAGGGGTTATGGATTTGTCATAGATAGAAGCCCTAATGCAAAATTCTATTTCCAGGTGGGGTTGCACAAGAAATAATAATTCGACTAAACATCGCCTAATAGTGGCAATAAGCTGGGCTGAAGGAATAACAATGAGCTAAGAACCGCTATCAGTAATAGTCCCAGCAGACAAACAATTATCGGCTTTTTGTATTATCTTCGGCTTTGGTTTTTCAATTGGCAGACGTTCGCGCGGAAAATTATAAAATGGAAAATGGAACTAATAATCCAAACCATACGGGCAAATGTAAAAAAGTAAAAGAACTCATAAACCAATGAGAAAACTACTTCCCATATTATTTGTTTGTTTACTACCTTCCTTAACTAAGGCCCAAC
>DATJDT010000056.1:0-4229 GCA_035497275.1 Pedobacter sp. | reverse complement strand
AGTTCTTCCAAATGAAATGGCTTCGTTAAATAATCATCCCCACCTAAGTTTAAGCCATTTACTTTGTCGGCAATAGACTTCTTTCCAGATAATATTACAATACCAGTATCAATTTTACGAGCCCTAATTCTTGAAATAAGCTCCATTCCATTGCCACCTTGCAAATCTACATCAAGCACAATATTATCGTAAGTATAGGTACTAATCTTCAGCGTTGCTTCATCAAAATCTTTAGCTTGCTCACATACCCACCCAGTGGTAGAAAAGTAGTCTACCATTTCTTCCAACCTGCTTTTTTCACCTTTAATTAAGAGTAGTTTCATATTGGTAACAGAAATGTTATTTATTTTTTGTTTAATTACATTTCTTAAGAATTTCTTTAGAAACGGTTATAATCTTTGCAATGTAGTCACTATTTAGACTTATTAAAAATAATAATTAAATATTATCCTAATTACCTGACAATGAAAATCAAAAATCTTACCCTTTCTTTATTAGCCGTAGCTGCACTAAGTGCATGTAAAAAGGACGGAACTACTGAACAAGATAAACCATTACGTTCGACGATCGATTATAGTAAAATAACCGAGACTACTAAATACGACAATAGCAATACCTTGTTTGTTGATGCTAAAGGCCAGTCGACAGTTGATGTAAGCAACGGTAATAATCGCTATAAAATGTTCCAGGCTATTAATGCATACGCAGGAACTGGAACAACGGTTGCTATTGATGCAAATGTGTTAAAAAATATGTTCTCTAATACAGGTACGCCATTTACAGGAACTTATGCAGCGTTAAATGGAACAGCGGTACAATTGAAAAATGTAGTAGCGTCTTCTTTATCTGCTACCGATGCTGCTGCGGTACGTGCAAAATTTGAGGCTGACTTTACCAACATGGCAACTTCAAGTTTATCATTTGCTGGCATTGCTTCGAATGGAGTAGCGGGTAAATTAGGTACCCGTTTGGTTGATGCCAAAGGTTTAGAAATTACCCAAATTATTCAAAAAGGATTGATTGGCGCTTTGCAAATCGATTACATTAGTAATGTACTGTTAAATACTGGTTTAGAGGCTAATAATAAAGTAGTTGTTGCTGGTAAAAACTATACCCAATTAGAGCAAAACTGGGACGAAGCTTATGGCTTGCTAACACTTAATCCTAATTATTTAGTGGGCTCAACTACCACTGCAAAAGGAACAACAGAATTTGCTTTAGGTTCTTACATTTGGGAATATGGACAACCTGCAGATGATGCAAATTATAACTATACCAAAGTTTTAGGCGCTTTCTTAACAGGAAGAGCTGCCATTGCGAACAATGATATCGTTGAAGTAAAAAAACAAGCTTTAATCATTAGAAAAACAATGGAATTAGCTATTGCTCGTGCTGCTAAAGGTTATTTAAGCAAATATGTTACTAGAACAACTGATGCAGAAAGGGCACATGATATTGGTGAGGGTGCTGGTTTTATTTACGCTTTACGTTTCTGTAAAGTAACTGGTGCAGATGCTGCTTTCTCAGAGAGTGTATTGTTAAGTTTACTGGGCACTAATAGAAGTTTCTGGGAAATAACTCCAACTTCAATTAGTACTGCTACAGCAGCAATTAAGGCAAAATTCAGTATTTAACTCATCATCAAAATTTTTACCAAATGGATTGTCAATATTTTTGGCAATCCATTTTACCATTTCAAACCATGAAACTTTTTAAACATAGCATAAGCCTCGCATTATTGGTATTGTTTGCTTCCATTTTACTGTATGCCTGTGCTAAAAAAGGCGAACCAACAAAGGAAGAGCAAACGGATACGAATTTCAAGAACCGGAAAGAGATACTTGAAAATGTTGCCGATAACATTGTATTACCTGCCTATGCAAATTTTAAGGTTAAACTTGATGCGATGGTTGCTAAAGCTAATGTATTTACGGCTACACCAAATGCTGCTACGCTGACCGATTTTCGTGCTGCATGGGTTGACGCCTATGTGGAATGGCAAAAGGTAGAACTTTTTGATTTCGGCCCTGCTCAAACAGAAGCAATCCGTAACTATTTTAACATTTACCCTGCAAATGAGCAAGGGATTAATAACAATATTATTGCGGGCGCGACTGTTAACCTCGAGTTTAGCAGCGCTATTGCTACGCAAGGATTTCCGGCGATAGATTATTTAATCAATGGTTTAGGTGCGAATGATGCTTCCATATTGATTTATTACACCACTGCTACTGATGCTACTAAAAGAATAGATTACCTAAAAAGATTGGTAACCAGGATGAATACTCTTTTTACTAAGGTAAATAGCGATTGGACTGCCTATCGTACTCAATTTGTAAGCAAAACAGGTACAGATGCCAGCTCTTCAATGGCCGTTATGGTTAACAGTTACGTGTTAAACTATGAGCGTTTCATCCGTTCGGGCAAATTTGGTATTCCATCTGGTGCCATGATGAATGGTGTTGTTGCCGCAGAAAAAGTAGAAGCATTCTATAAAAAAGATATTTCTTTGGCATTAGCTAAAGCAGCACAGCAAGCTTCAATCGATTTCTTTAATGGAAAAAGTGTAAAAACAGGTACAGAAGGCACCTCTTTCAAAACGTATATGGATGCTTTAGGCGCGAAAGACAGTAAAACGGGAGTTAAACTTTCACAGGTGATCTTAGATCAGTTCACTACAGCTAGCTCAAAAGTAAACCTATTGGCTCCGAATTTTTATACCGAAGTAATAAGCAACAACCAAAAGATGATTGATGTTTATACAGAAATGCAAAAATTGGTTAGGTTGTTAAAAGTAGATATGACTTCTGCATTTAGCATTACCATTACTTATACCGATAATGATGGTGATTAATAAATGAGGGAATATTTGACTAGATCAACTCACGCAGCTCCATTGGCCATTTATAGAATAGCTATGGGGCTGATGTTATTTGTGAGCATTTTGAGATTTTCCTTAAAAGGATGGATTGGGGAGCTATATATTAGGCCTTTGCATTTCTTTTCATTCTATGGGTTTGAATTTATAAAACCCTTGGGCGATTTTACCTACGTACTGTTTGCCATATGCGGAATTTGTTCCCTGTTGGTGGCATTTGGTCTGTTTTATCGAGTAGCAAGTATATTGCTTTTTTTGAGTTTCACCTATATCGAACTGATGGATAGGAGCACTTATCTAAACCATTACTATTTTATGAGTTTAGTGCTTTTTATGCTGATGTTTTTACCTGCCCATCGCTATTTTTCTATCGATGCTTGGCGCAATCCTAAGCTTTTAGCTGATCGGATACCTGCTTGGACAATAGATTGCCTAAAGGTATTGACCGTTATTTTATACTTTTATGCAGGCTTGGCCAAGTTAAATAGCGATTGGTTGGTTCACTCCCTGCCGCTTAAAATTTGGTTGCCAGCAAAAAATGATCTTCCATTAATTGGGTGGCTATTTAATTACCCCCTAACTACTTTGGTTTTTAGTTGGTTTGGCTGTTTTTACGACCTTACTATTGCCTTTTTTCTGTGGAACAAACGCACACGTTTATTAGCTTATGTTACCGTAGTGGTGTTTCACTTATTAACAGCCATACTTTTCCCCATCGGGATGTTTCCCTATGTAATGATTTTTGCAGCATTGATATTTTTCTCTGCTGATTTCCACTTAAAGCTCATCAATGGGATCAATAAGTTTATTGGCGCGCAGAAGGAATGGATCTATCCAAATGCCAGCTTCAATTTTAAAGCAAAAAGACAGCAAATGTTGAACGGTGTTTTTAGTGTTTTCTTTGCTATTCAATTAATACTACCGTTTCGTTACCTATTATATCCCGGTGAGCTATTTTGGACCGAGCAAGGTTATCGTTTTTCATGGCGGGTGATGTTGATAGAAAAAGCTGGCTATGCGCAATTCACCGTTAAAGATGCCAAAGGAAAGTTTGTTGTGGTCAACAACAATGAATTTTTAAGTATCCTGCAAGAAAAGATGATGAGTACGCAGCCAGATATGATCTTGCAATATGCACACATGCTGCGCGATTATTATCAAGAACAAGGCTTTAAATCACCTCAGGTGTATGTCGATTCTTATGTCGCCCTCAATGGACGGAGCGGACAAATTTTTATTAATCCCAACACAGATTTGGCCAAGGAAGAGGATTCCTTTAAGCCAAAATCGTGGATCTTATCCCTAAATGATGAAATTAAAGGTTTTTAGTACTGTTATATGTTGTTTTTTT
>DATJDT010000055.1:0-5206 GCA_035497275.1 Pedobacter sp. | reverse complement strand
TCTTTATACCACATGCCATAAACATTTAATCCGCCA
This sequence comes from Pedobacter sp., assembly GCA_035497275.1. Taxonomy (GTDB): domain Bacteria; phylum Bacteroidota; class Bacteroidia; order Sphingobacteriales; family Sphingobacteriaceae; genus Pedobacter. The sequence goes on along the minus strand of DATJDT010000055.1, from coordinate 5,170 downwards.
GTTAATTTGTGCCCATTGAAACGGTAACCAGCTTCCAAATTCTTTAGTTTCTCTGGCTTAGGTATTGTGCCAGCATTCACATTAATATAGTCATCTCTTCCGGGTTCTTTGTTAGCGACACTTAATGATGCGTAAACATTTGAATTTGTCGAAATAAAATAGCTTGCTCCAATTTTTGGATTAAAAAAGTTTAGCTCATCTTTAACGTTTAGTTGATATATGTTCTTGTCAGTTCCCAGTACATCATAATAAATGCGACGATATTGTAAATCAGCAAAAAGATTTAATTTTTCTGTCGGATTATATCCAACTTTTAAAAAGGTGTTGAAGTCTGTTTTAAAACCATTATTGTCATAGTAATGCCTATCATTTGTGCCATTGCTTGCATATTGTGCATAAATAACCTGCCCAAAATGGTTTCCTTTATATTCATTATAGCCTCCGCCTAAGGTTAACTGCCAATTGGTAGTGGGTTTGTAATTTAACGCGTAGGTAAAGCCATAGAAGTCATTATCAAGCCATCTTCTGCGAATTAAATTAGTTCTGCTAATCGTTGTTCCACCAATTACTACAGGCTGAAGGCCGTAGTTGACTAATTTTTGGGCCTCTTTGTATTCTTCATAATAACCTCTACCCGCTGTATAATGTAATGCTCCATTGAAGGAGAATTTTTCATTAAATTGTTTCGCATAAAGTAATTGATAGTGGTCTTGCCAATAGTTGTCGGTCTGATCCTGATAAGTAAAACTGTTATAGGTTCTACTATTTGAGTTCAATAAGTTTGCAGCATCGGCCGAGTTTAACTCATTTCTAGCAATGTAGGCATTCATCCCAGCCACATCTCCGTTTAAGCGAGACTCGGGAATTCCATTCCATGCCTGATAAGTTTTTTCACTGCCCGAAAATACATTAATTCTAAGTAGGTCTGTTTTGCCGTGATACGCTCCAGACAAGAAATAAGATTTTAAATTAGAAGCCGCTCTATCTATAAATCCATCAGATTTAATGCGAGATAAACGCCCATCAAAGCTCCATTTATCATTAATTAAACCTGTTCCAACTTTTATCGTGTTTTTCCAGGTATCAAATGAACCATAAGTGTTATTAATTTCGGCATATGGAGAGGTTTCGCCAGCGGTAGTTTGGATATTTAAGCTTCCGCCAAATGCACCCGCGCCATTTGTTGATGTACCAACCCCTCTTTGGATCTGAATATTGTCTACCGAAGAGGCAAAATCGGGCATATTAACCCAGAAAGTACCCTGACTTTCACTGTCGTTATAGGGAATACCGTTAAGCGTAACATTAACCCTCGTAGCATCGCTTCCGCGGATGCGAATTCCTGTGTAACCTACTCCAGCTCCTGCATCGGAGGTTACAACAACACCAGGTGTATTGTCAAGCAAGAATGGTAAATCCTGCCCAAAATTATTTTTAGCAATTGCCTCTTTATCAATATTCTTAAAGGTTGCAGCTGCATTGGATGATGCACGTGTTGCGCTTACTACAATTTCATTGGCCAAAAAAGTAAGCTGATTTAGCTTAAAACTTAAAGCTACGTTTGCTTGTAAATTAATTGTTTGCACTTCACTTTGATACCCTAAAAAGCTAGCGGTAATTGTGTAATTCCCTGTTGGTAAGTTTTTTAACTCAAAGTGGCCATTTTCATCGGTGGACGCAATTGGTTTACCTTTTAAGCGAATTGTTGCTCCGTTTAAAGGGTTATTCGAATTTTTTTCGGAAACAGTTCCTGAAATGTTGAATTGCGCCATCATTAACATTGGGCACAATAGGGCAGTTAATACTACCGTCGTAAATTTTTTCAATTTTTATTGCTTTTAGTTAAACCTGCCGACAGTAGGGGTACTCCCGACTTTAGTTAAACTCTATAAACCATTCCCTCCGCCAGCATTATCTGGATCAGGTGCATTCAGAACTTTCGCTCTAAAATGGGTATTTTCTCAGCCCGTATTTGCGTTTTTTACAAAACAAGGCACCCCTTATTGATAGAGCAAAGGTAAAACAAAAGGATCGATAATTAGAAATTATATAAGAAATAAGATTATTTATGGTTTTTAATTAACCAATGCCTAAAAACTCGTCAACAGCCTTTATCACATTTTCTAATCGATCCTCAAGCCCGCCAACCATCACATAATTGGCCTGTAAGGCTTGCAATTCTTTATGCCATATAGCCATAAAATGTTCGCGCATATGCGGAAAATCCCTTAACGGATCATCCATCCACGGTAAATCGATATCCAATAATACATAAAAATCATACGGTTTAGCCTGTAAAGCATCAATCACAATTTGAGGGGTTTCGCCCAACATCTCATCACTCCAAATTTTGACAGTGATGAAAGTAGTGTCGCAAATTATAAAATCAGTTTCAGTCATAGCCAAAACAGATTCCTCTAACGCAACCTGACCATGAAACATATTGATTTCATCTTGCAAGGTGCAGTCAGTAGTTAATGCTGCACAATAATAACGGGCATACTCTGGAACCCAGGGCACATGATAGTGCTTTGCCAGCGCCTGGGAGATGGTTGACTTGCCGGTGCTTTCAGGCCCAACAATCGCTATTTTTTTAATTGTTTTGTTCACGATAAGTTTTTCTCCAATCTAAATAGCCCATTGTTGCAATGCCAATATACAAGACATACATTAAACCTGTTGCATATAAATCTTTTGAAAAATACATGCCAACATAAATTACATCCACAAAAATCCAAATTAACCAGTTTTGCAAGACTTTTCTAGCTAAAAATATTTGTGCTATTAAACTACATGCTGTACAGAAACTGTCAACAAAAGGGAATGCAGCGTCGGTTTGCTTAAATAATAAGAAGCCAAGCGCAATCGTAAATACAATTATGCCTACAATCGATAATAGTATTTCTTTTTTGGTGATGATGCTAACTGGTCGGGATGCTGCAGGATTATTACGTTGTTTACTCCAATAATACCACCCATAAACATTCATTGCAAAGAAATATACCTGCAGGCCCATATCTGCATATAACTTGGTTTCAAAAAATATTAAGATATAAATAAGTACACTAATAATTGCCACAGGCCAATTCCAAATGTTGTTTTTCGCCGCCAACCAAACACATAAAATGCCAGTAAAAACGCCACACCATTCCAATATTCCTGTTCCAAACAAAAATTGAGTAATACTTTCGCGAAAAGTTTCCATTAATAACATGGTTTCAAAAGTAGGAAATGTAATGCGTATTGCAATATACCCCTCAGTCATGACCAAGCCTCACGCTATTTAGCCATATCGCTATAAGGTCGCAATAACCTCGCGGTAATATCGCTATAGTATTAGAAGTATTTTTCTTATTTGCGTTCAGAGATGAACTAACAGGCTGAATATTACGAATATAATCAATTTATGGCAAAAATGTGCTCAAAATAGCGAGATTCTTTAAAGCATAAAAAAGGAATTAATATAGAATCAAAAAATCCGATAGGGAACAACCCCTACCGGATAATAAACCAAACAAACTATTTATGAAGAATATCCTCAAAGAATGAGGAAGCTTTAGATCTATTTTGTATTTGGCGATGAAGTTAAATTAATCGCCGCTCTCACACTCACATCACTTGTTAAATTATTCCTTAAAACGTATTCCATTTTAATTCTTACATTATTTCCTTTAATGTAATCATCAATGAAACGTGAATTGTCTATATCTAGTACAAGATTGTTGCCAATATTTTCTGAAACATCGCTTCTTGACGCTACCATGACTTCAGCGCCACTGCCATTAATGATATATAATTTAACCGATTTGAATATTCCAAGGTTCTGATTGGTGGGGCTACTTGCATCTATCCTTGCCGAAGCAACTCTTACTTCTTTGATATAGGTGGTGCCTTCTTGATTTCCAAAAATCTGATCAAAACTACTCGCAGTGCTCGTGGCGCTAATTAATGTGTTACTTTTTGAACTCATAGGCACAACTAATGTGGCCGTATAAGGGAACGTAGATTTGATAATAGACTGTACCGTACCACAATCAACGCTAACACTGATCATGCAAATTAATATAATGACAACTTTCTTCATCTTGTGTACATAACAATTGAATGGTTCAATATGTTTGTATAGAAAATAAAATTTTTGAACCAATGGTATGTATTTATTTCTATACAGCTATTATTTATTGATTTTCTTTAAAACAATCTGGCAATAAACGTGTTGATTTAGGAAGGAGTTGCAAACCTTTAGTAACGAAAATATAATATGAAGAAAAACTACGCTTAATTAAATAATAAGTTAAACTAAAATTAATGATTATGAAAAGGGCGAGTTTAAAATTTTTAGCCTTTGCAGCTTTAACTGTGGGATTGTTTGCATTTGGCTCGTTTAAAGAAGGTGGGATACAAGGCAAGGTAACGCCTGCCGAAGGTGCAAAGGAAGTAGTGGCTATTGCAGGAATGGACACCTTAAGGTCGCAGATCAGTAATGGAACTTTTGTTTTTAGCAATGTCAAAAAAGGCACATATACTGTTTGGGTTAAAGCAAATGCACCGTATAAAGATGCCGCGGTAGAAAATGTAGCAGTTGCAGATAGTGCAACAACAGATATTGGAGAAATTAAATTGCTTCAATAAAATAATTCATGTGTGTGAATTAAAAAAAGAGGGCTAACTGCCCTCTTTTTTATTTTAAAATCCTATCTTTGCATCCCGACAGATGAGTTGGGATATTTCACATCTTAATAGCGCATTTCTCCCAAGCTATCGTCAACTTTTGAATTTACTTTAGACTTTTTTTAAACCCCCACAATGCCTAAAGATACCTCCATACGCTCAGTACTTATTATTGGATCAGGACCTATTATTATTGGTCAAGCATGCGAATTCGATTATTCTGGCTCACAAGCAGCCCTTTCTTTAAAAGAAGAAGGTATAGCCGTTTCAATTATCAATTCTAATCCAGCAACTATCATGACCGATAAGGTTATTGGTGATCATGTTTATTTGAGACCCTTAACCCTCGAATCGATTGAGCAGATTTTAATTGAACATGCTAATTCTCCAACTTTACCAACCATTGATGCAGTATTGCCAACAATGGGCGGTCAAACAGCCTTAAACCTTTGCGTTGATCCCTGCGGGAGCTGCTGCACGCGCTGCACCGCGCGCTCGA
>DATJDT010000054.1:0-8334 GCA_035497275.1 Pedobacter sp. | reverse complement strand
TTGATTTCTTGCGCAAAAACGCTAGTAGGCGAGTAGGCAATAAACAATAGTAGGATTGTATAAGATGAAGATCTGAATAGTGCTAGTAATGACATAACCTATGAAATATTTAACCCTATTTGTAGAGTCTTAATAACTTTTTTTTATAATCAATCTTGGCGTTAAATTCCTTTAAGATATCACCGCCAATAATTCCAGCTACCGATGGGTGGCCTAATAATAAATAAGTATCTGATACGCCTTGTAAATCAAGGCCAACAGCAGGGTAATTTTTTAAGATTAACCCTCCGATTTTTAGCCTAGGAATAACCCCTAGCAAGGTAGTAGACGTACTAAAAATAGTAGCCGCTTGCGTCTCATCATTGATTGTAAGTTCATTAATGTGTTTTTCCATTAATCCCTTGTCAAAAACAGATCTTGATGCACCCGTATCTAGCACAGCAAATAAATTTTGCCCAAAAACAACAATTTCCACCAAAAGGTGGAAACCGTCGTCCTGTAAGTTAATTAATGTTAATGGAACGGTAATCGTTCTCATTTAAACTAATTTCATTTCAGCTAATACATTATTCATGCTACGTACTGCATCTGCACTCTTATTAAATGATGCTTGTTCAGTTTCGTTTAATTTATAGTCAATGATTTTTTCCCATCCATTTCGTCCCACGATAACTGGAACACCTAAACAGATATCTTGTTGACCATATTCACCTTCTAAGGCTACACAGCAAGTAAATAGTTTTTTCTCATCACGCACAATTGCTTCAACTAATGCAGCACCAGCAGCGCCTGGCGCATACCAAGCAGAAGTTCCTAATAAGCCAGTTAAAGTAGCGCCGCCAACCATCGTGTCGGCTGCAACTTTTGCAAGCGTTGCTTCATCAAGTAAGTCGCTCACTGGTAAGCTTTGATACGTTGCATAGCGTGTTAATGGAATCATTGTTGTATCACCATGTCCGCCGATTACAAAACCTTGCAAATCATTAGAATTGCAACCTAATGCAACACTTAAATAATATTTAAAACGAGCACTATCTAATGTTCCGCCCATACCGATGATACGATTTTTTGGTAAGCCTAAAGATTTTAATGCTAAATAAGTCATCGTATCCATTGGATTACTAATTACGATAATAATCGCATCCGGTGAGTATTTTAAAATATTTTCTGCTACACCTTTAACAATGCCAGCATTGATGCCAATTAATTCTTCACGAGTCATCCCTGGTTTACGAGGTAAGCCCGATGTAATTACTGCAACTGCTGAGCCAGCTGTTTGACTGTAATCATTAGTTACACCTTTAATTTTAGTGTCAAAGCCTAATAAAGCAGCAGTTTGCATCATGTCAATTGCCTTACCTTCAGCAAAGCCTTCTTTAATGTCTAACAATACTAATTCTTCAGCTAATTCTTTTCTTGCAATGTTGTCTGCACAGGTGGCACCAACTGCACCAGCCCCAACTACCGTTATCTTCATTGTGTATGTATTATATAGATTTTTGGATAGAAATTATTTATGTGCCGAAGTTATCAATTTGCATTAGCTTAACAAAGTGATTTTTATAATTATAACGTCTTTTTTTGTGCTATTGCAAAATCCAAATACAACTATCTTCCAATTTTATATCACCGCTTTTACTGCTGACATGAATTTTATTTTCACCCTTTTTAAGAGAAACATTTTTCCATTCGATAGTATTAATATTATTTCTTTTTTTAAGCGGATAATGTTTGCCATTTACCGTTAAGGTTATATCATCAATATTGGTAAATACTTTAACAGTTGTAAGCTGCTTTTTACGTTTATTATTTCTTTTCTCTGCTAAGTAGAGCATAGGTGCCTTATTCCAATTTGCCTTGTAAAAATAATACGCATCTTTTTTAATGGCTCTATCATACGTAACCAAACCCTTGTCGTTGATTCCATTAGTATCTCCTTCGGTTCGAATGGAAGAACTAAAATCGGCGAGAGACCAAATGAATTTTCCCCAGATAAAATTCCTATCCTTTAAAATTTCCCAGTGTTTTTCATGAAATGCGGTTTGCCATTCTTCTGGATGAAACCTACCATTAGGGTCTACTTTAACGAGCGTTTCGTAATGCTTAAATGGGCTGCCTCCTGCGCCATATTCTGTGAGTGCAAATGGGCGATTTGGGATAGCAGCATGGGTTTGATCAGCCCAACTTTTTACTTCCTCAAAATCATTCCCATACCATCCAAAATACTTATTCCAACCCATTAAATCAGATGTATTCTCAAAGTCTGATGCACCTAAATTAGATGCCATAGTAGTTAGACGATATGGGTCTTCTTTTTTTGCCAATATATTTAATTCTTTTAGCAGTGGTTGTGGGTCATCGTAATTTAATTTCAATTCATTGAACAAGCCCCAAAACATAATTGACGGATGGTTATAATTTTGTCTAATTAATTCAATTAGATTTTGTTTCGCGTTTTCGGCTAGGGCAGGAGAGTTTACATAACCTGTACCCATATAACCACCTTCACCCACAAACGGGATTTCCGACCATAAAATAAGACCTTTTTCATCGGCTAAGTTGTAAAAGACCTTATTATGCGGATAATGCGTTAAGCGTGCTGAATTTGCTCCCATCTCTAACATTAGATCCATATCTTTTTTATGATCTTGATAAGTTAGTGCAGAACCTTTTCCTTTTACATCTTCATGTCGACCAACTCCCAAAAGATTCAAGTATTTTCCATTCAAGAAGAAGCCTTTTTCTGCATCAACAGTATAATAGCGAATCCCTAAAGGCTGTGTAACGTGATCAACTAGTTGATTATCACTAAATATGCTTACTTCAACTTTATATAAAAAGGGATTCTCCAAACCATTCCATAACACAGGATTATTGATTACAAACTCTTGTGTTTTAGCAGTGTCACCAACAGATAAAACAGTATTTGCACTTATTTTTTCGCCAGTTTTCTCATTGATAATATGGGAAATTAATTTTAGATTTTTATTTGTCGTTAGCGATAATTTAGTGAGGATTTCTATGGTGGCTTTTTTATCGCTCACCTCTTTTTGACTGATGTAAATACCTGGGGAAGCATAATCTAATGGAGAAATACAATCTTTATCAGTTAAAATAACAGAAACAGGTCTATGTATGCCACCAAACACATTAAAATCACCATGTAAGGGCAAAACATCCAAACGATACGCATTACTTACCGTAACAGCAATGGCATTGGCTCCTGGTTTAACATGGTCTGTAATTTCTACGCAGAATGCTGTATAGCCTCCTTTGTGTTCTTTAACAAATTTATTGTTTACAGCAATTGATGCTACACTGTTTACTCCTTCAAAGTATAAAAAGACACGCTTATTTTGCCAACTTGATTCTACGTTTAAGGTTTTCTCATAGATTGCTGCAGTGCGTTTATAATCGGCAATTCCAAGTTTAACGTCATCGACATTCCAAGTATGGGGAACATCTATTCTTTGTTTTTTCACCCCTTTTGTGAAATCATAAGCAAAGTGAAAATCCCAAGAGGCATTAAAATCTATAGATTGGCGAGTTACTTGAGCTAAACCCTGATAGGGTGAGAAATAAGACAGAAAGAGGCTTGCTAATAGGGCTAAAAAGGGTTTGTTCATGTATGTAAATCTGTTGATGAAAATTTTAAAGCTTTGTGTTCTTTATAAATTTCCAAGGATAGTATTTTGTGTTTTTGGTAAAGGCTTTAGTTGCTTCTATATTATTTGTAAGGGCTTCTTTATTTTTGAATTTTCCACTAAAAAAATTGTTCTTCCAAGTCATCGTCTGATATTGTTTGGCCGTTTTAGAAAACACAGCAGTTACTTCTCCGGTAAAATAAAATTCGTTAGCTTCAAAGACAATGTTCTTAGGTAAACTATGTTCTACATCGATAAGCTCCATTTCAATAGCAGATAAGTGATCATTGATAAAAACATTATTTGAAATGAATGTGCTGTCTGTTGTCAAGGCAAAATTGAAAAGTCGTTTGCGTTTTAAGCCATCATTAACACTTAAGTTATTGGTAATAATGCTATTTTTTGTCATTTTACTTTTAGCATTTATTGCATCAGAAATGACCAACATAAAACCACCATCATTATCATGACTATAGTTATTGCGAATGATGGTATTTACGCAATTTCCATCAATATCAAATGATTGCCCATCATTACTCCAGTCGTCATTTTTGGTATAAGCCACCTCATTATATTGGATAATTGTATTGTCGCTACTATGCGGCCAAATGCCCACGGCGTTATCTTTTGCACGAGCTCTCATGGTGAACAACTTATTATGCTCAACTAATGCTCCATCAAAACCTTTTACCACAATTCCATCCCCCCCAATATCTTCTAAATAGCAATCCCTAATAATTAAGTTTTTGTTTGGAAACCAATTGTCTCTGAAGGCAAAAGTACCATTGCCCCGAATTCCGTTTCTATCTACTTTTTTCACCCTGCACTTTTCGATGGTTAAGTTTTCGATATTGCTATTTTTAGGGCCATTACATTCCCAATAGATTCCATGGCCTTCCTTGCTGCCTTTTTTATTGTCGCCATTAATATCATGGATATATAAACCAATTAATTTGATATTATAGATAGTGCCGATATTCTCGGCAAGAATTCTAACTCCTGTGGGGCCATTCTTTTGTACAGCTACCTCTTTATTGAAATTACTGATTTCGATATTTTTTATAGTGATATTGCTAATGTTCCGAAGCAAGATGCCATCCTTATAAATCCCATTTGCTTCGATTTTTGGTAGATTTCCACTACCATAATCTGCGATAGTAATGGGATTCTTAACCGAACCAGCACTTTTGGGTGCCAAGCTTTCCTGCCATATAGCCCCTCGTTTCAAGAAGATATAATCTCCTGGACTAAAGCTACTATGATTAACTTTACTAAGGGTTTTCCACGGCTTGTGGATGCTTAGCCCGTTATTTTGATCATTGCCATTTACAGCATCAACATAATATTTATTGGCTTTGAATGGTGTATTTGCAAATGCAATAACAGCAACAAAAATAAATAGCGATATCAATAAAAAATGATTCTTCATAATTATAAAAATAGAACTATGGTCGAAATTGACCATAGTTCAAATTAACGTATTACCAACCAGGATTTTGAATTAATGCAATGTTTTTCGAAATTTCACTTTCCGGTATTGGAAACAAGTAAAAATTTGCAGGAAATTTGTGAGGGAGGATATCAACAATTTCGTATTTGGTTACTCCTGCAGTAGTTGTTATTCTCATTCCTTTGGATGTTCTATTGAAATAATCCTCAGCATTTTTCCATCTCCTACAATCCCAGAGTCTATGTTCTTCATAGGCTAATTCTACCCTGCGTTCATTTTGAATAATCAACCGCATTTCATCTTTAGTCATGCCTGCTTTTAAGCCATATGAGTTACTAGTACCAGGTGCAATTCCTGCCCTTTTTCTTATCCTAATCAAGGCATTGTAAACCTCAGGTGTTGGCCCACTAAATTCATTAGTTGCTTCGGCATAATTTAATAGTATTTCTGCAAATCTGATTAATGGCCATACTCGTTCGGTATTTCCAGATGCTGCTTCTTGAAGCATTTTGCGGTTATAATAGCTAGTGGTATTTGCTTTTACACCTGCACCATCTGGGCTAGCTAGGTAGGTAGTGTTTACAACTTGATTGGTAGATCCTAAAAACCACAACGATCCATTATAAATTACGCTATTGTAAAACCTTGGATCTCTTTTTAAGTAAGGGTTTTGAGGATTGTATCCAGAAGCTGGATCGTTAATGTCCAGTCCGTTTTCCATTCCATAAGCATCAACCATGCCCTGCGTCACATTGCTATTGTACGACCCACTTCTAGAAGACGGTAAGAAAGCATTTTCAAAATCTCTATTTGCGCCTCTATTTGCCTGTAAGATATATTCATCATTAACACGCATTTGAAATAATTTATAAAAACCGTAACCATTTCGTGTCGTATTATCTTCGTATAAATCATATGCCCCAGTGTTCATAAGCTCTAGTGCAGCGTCAGCAGCTTTTTTCCACCTTTGTTGATCTGCAGTAGCATAACCAGTTAATGTTTTCAAGGTACCAGTACCAGCGTTCTGTCCGTTAAATAATGGACTAGCTGCATATAATAAAATTCTAGATTTAAGCCCCAAACACGCACCTTGAGTTATCCGGCCATAGTCGGTAATTATTTGTGTATTTTTTGTAGGCAGATCATTCTTTATCGCATCTAATTCGCTAGTTAGGTAATCTACGCATTCTGCATATGTATTACGAGGAATGGCAAAATCATCAGTAATTTCAAATACTTTGTCACCTATTAATGGAACTCCGGCATAATGTTTTAAAAGCACTGCATAATACCATGCTCTTAGAAAACGCGCCTCAGCCTTTAATCGCTTGCGAAGCGCCGGACTTAAAGGAGATTCATCAACTTTGGACAAGAATTTATTCACTCGTCTGATGTTGCTCCAGGGAGTAGCCCAATTGTTCAAAATGCGGACATTTTTACTCAAGCCAGTAGTTGCTCCTGTTAATAAACCTTGTGCCAAAATCACAGCATCATTTTGGTAACCTGTATATTGCACTGGAACAGCTTCGTCTGATACAATAGGATGCCCTCCAGCCTCCCAACGGGTTGGGTCGAAACTAAAACCAATATCTGTATAAATTCTGGTTAAAAAGCCAATTGTATTGATACTGTCTTTAAAGGTTGTTTCTTCATTCAGTGTATTGGTTAATTTTTTATCTAAAAAACTATCTCCTTTTTTACAACTTACAATAACCGAGGTTATTAAAATTGAACTAATTAGTATGTGTTTTAATTTCATGATTATAATGAGAATGAAAGTCCGAAATTGTAAATTTTCTGATTTGGATAGGCTCCTATAACACCGCCTGGAGTTGCCTCAGGATCTGCCTGGTAAAACTTGTCTATGTTTGTCCACGTTAACAAATTATAACCGTTGGCATAAATTCTGGCCCCATTAATACCAACTCTTTTTACCCATGCTGAGGGTAATTGGTAACTAACCTCCATTGTTTTAAGACGGAGATATTTAGCATTAATTTGCCAAAAATCTGATTGTGATACATTTGAAGCATTAATGTTGTTACTATTTCTTGTGATAATTGGGAATTTGGCATTTGCTGCATTCTCTGGCGTCCAAGCTTGTAAATGGATGGGCTGAAAGTTGGAAGAAAAGGCAGAGATTGCTTCAGAAGCGAAAGCCAGACTATACCCAGTTGAACTGGTTAACAAAGCACTAAAGCCAAAGCCTTTATAGTTAAAACCTAAAGTTAGACCAAGTGTTGTACTTGGTAAATTAGGTTTACCTATCGGTCCCTTGTCATACGCATCTATTACTAAATCGCCATTTAAATCTTGATATTTAAGGTCGCCAGCTCTAGCCCCTAATGGTTTAGCCACAGTTGCATCGGTTAAATCTGATTCTGAATAAAACCCTAAGAAATGATAACCATAAGTTTGCCCAATTGGCCTACCAGTTTCTTGAAGCCAAGGATATCTTTGTTGCGCTTCATCCTTAAAAATAATTAAGTTCTTAGCCAATGTAAATGTCCCACGCAAGAAGTAATCGACGCTTTTAATCTTGCTTCTAAAGGTAAGTTCACCATCCCAACCTTTATTGTTTACTTTACCAAGGTTAACGGGAGGTAAACCAACCCCAATAATTAACGGTACGCTTTGTCTTGTTGTTAAGATATCATATCTATCATTGTCAAAGTAATCAACTGTTGCGGCAATTTTACCTTGGAACAAACTCAGGTCTAAACCAATATCTAGTTTCTTTTCTTTCTCCCAAGTGATGTTATTGTTGCCCAATGTTCCTTCAGTTATCCCTAATGCATTTGTGGGTGATGGACCAAAATTGTACGAACTTGACGAACCCGAATAAACCTGTTCATAGGCATACGCATAAGAACTTCCTGTGAAATCGGAGCCAACCATACCATAAGAACCCCTTATCTTAAAAAGATTGACGAATTTTACAGATTTGTTAAAGAAATCTTCCTCAGCAAGGTTGTATCCAACAGAAATTGCAGGGAACCATCCTAATCTATTTCCTTCACTAAATCTATCCGATCCATTATATGCAGCATTAAACTCTATTAAATATTTTTTCTGATAGTCATAGCCACCTCTAAATGTTAAGCCTCTATAATTTACAGGCACTACTGGCCCGTTTATATAGCTATTTTGATTTAGTAAAACCAGCCCATAAGCTGTATGAGAACCGAATATTCTATTGTAATTTAACGAAGCCTGGATATTTGTTGTACGTTCGGCATT
>DATJDT010000053.1:0-1761 GCA_035497275.1 Pedobacter sp. | reverse complement strand
AATCCCTTTAATTTTTCCGCTTACTGTACAATCCTTTCCACCTGCTGCAAAACTAGTGAGTTGTAAGAAGGCAAGGCCCATGGTTAAAAAGGCGACTTTAATGTTTTTCATATTCATATATATTGAAATTTAATATTAGTATTTGGCGGGCGTTCCACCCGCCAATAATTATCGTATTACAAGGCTTTATAAGCCATTGAAGAAATTTTACCGAAGCCAGTATAAGCTTTGATCGTACCAAAAGCGCCACTTATTTCATTTACATCGATTTGTAAAAGAGTTCCTGCCTGTGTAGCCGGATTGTATAGCGCTACATACAAAAGCTTACCATCCCCAACTGGAACAGGAGCAACACCAGGTGCTGTTTTTAACAACTTCATGCAGGTAATTACATTTCCAGGATAAGAAGATGCGATGTCTAAAAGTTTGGTTGATAATTTCCCTCCCGCATAGTCGTTCTGATAAACCTGGGTATCATTTGCATAATACATTACATTGGCTTTGTTACCGAATGCAAAATATTTCGCATTATTTAATTCGGTTGCAGCGCTAATATTAACACGCGCCACACCTAAAGTACCATTATCTGTTTTATCAAATTTACATTGGAACAGCTCTCTAGTTGTTGGATCGTTTGGTGTTTGCATAACACAGAACCAACGCGTATCGAAACCATGTTCTGCATAAACCATTTCCTTTCCAGTGTTTTTAAGATCAAAAGCTGCTGTACCTGTTGCTGGTAAAAATTCTTTAATCTCTCTATTGAAATTGATATACAAGAATCTTCTATTAGCGGTGTCATAGATTACCCCATAATAGGCAAAGTTAAAAATGGTTGCCATATATGGAGATGCCACATAATTGATTCCATTTCCAAAACATTTAAGGCCAATTTTATTCCAGATGTTCGCTGATGGATTAGGATTAAAATACAGATCACCATTATTGATCAATAACTCGTTATAACTCCAACGATCATATCCTTGAAATTTAGTCTCAGCTACTGGCATTGGATCTAAAAACATGGTGTTATAATTATCCATGATGCGAAGATCATTTCCATTTAAGCGGTATCCGCCTAAACTACTCTTAGCGAAAATCCCTACCGATCCGTTCGGTTGATAAGAAACCCCAGCACCTTCGGCAGCCATTTTAGCACCATTGGTTTCTGAAAATACATTGGCCTGAACATAATCGGCACCATTGGTAATTATGCTACTTATTTTACCATTCACAACAATACTGATATCACTGCTAGTTGTATTCCCATGTAACACCATCCATCCTGGTGAAGCATAAGATTTAATGGTCATCGACTTTTTGATCATTTGCGTAATCCCACCGTTGGCATTATCCTTTACATACAGCACTAATGTATAATCTGCTGGTAGGTCTACCACCTTGAACGAAAGATTTTTAGTAGTACCTAAAACCTTATTCACGAAAGTTCCTGTAGCCGGATTAGGTACAAAACTAACTTGAACAAGACGCCATTCATAGCTTAACTTCTCGGCTGAAACACCCGCTACAATGGTTGGATTGATATTAACTACATCATTTTGGCTCACTACAAATGTTGCGTTTATAGAGGTAGCGTCAACAAAATTAGTCGTTAAATGATCGTAGGTATAATTGCCTTCATCTTTGGCACAGCTAGCCAAAAAAAGCACCATGGCGATTAAGGCTAGTAAAAATTTATTATATGTTCTCATCTCTGTTTAATTAAGTATAAATAACAAACTATCCTGCACCACCAATTCC
>DATJDT010000052.1:0-3039 GCA_035497275.1 Pedobacter sp. | reverse complement strand
TAGACCTAATCTATTTGGATAACAACCAGTTAAAAGTCCAGCTCTAGATGGACTACAAACTGCCTGAACTGCATTGAAATGAGTAAGGCGCATCCCTTGCTCTGCTGCTTTGTTAAAATTAGGTGTTGCAATGCCTGTCATCCCAAATGGCTCGGTATCTGCATACCCCATATCATCCATGTTAATGATAATCACATTAGGGTGCTTTTTTTTGGCCTGTGCAAATGCAATAACACTTGCAAATGCCATGCAAATGGTAAAAAATATTTTTTTAGATTTCAATAACATGCTAAACTGATATTTGGTTGGTCACACAAATTTAGGTAAGGTACAGATAAATTAAAATAGACAAAGCTATATTATCACTGGACTATTCTACGATACCTTATTATTTCTGTGCTATTAAATGAAATTATTACTTATTTTACCTCAATATTTAATCTTGTGAACAATACTATAAAAAGGCGTGATGGATTTACTGGGGAAAAGATGATCAGCATCCCCTCTAAAATATGGAGAGAAGCTAAGGAAAAAAACCCTTCCATTTTTCACTTATTCCTTACCCATATTGGTTATTTTCCACGTGCTGCAGGACACTACCGAGAGCGAAGAAAAGGTTGTGAAGATAACATTCTTATTTATTGCTTACAAGGAAAGGGACATCTTGTAATAGGAAACGAAAAACACGTAATTCATCCAAACGAATATATTTTACTTCCAGCTACAGACCAATATATCCGTTACCAAGCAGACAAGAAAAATCCATGGACAATATACTGGGTTCACTTTTCTGGAGATGACATTCATTTATTCAATAAATCTCTTAATCTTGATAATTTTAAAAAACCAATTGCTATACCATTTAGTGACCACACCATTAGCATATGGCAAAATATCTATCAGACACTGGAAATGGGTTATAGTCTCGAAAACCTATGCAGTGCAGCCTTTTGTTTACATCATCTTTTAGCAATCTTCCTGTTTCCACAGAGGCATATCAGCAGTGATAAAGAAGAAGATTTGATTACACAAACTATTATCAAAATGCGCAGTAATTTAAATAAAAAGTTAACCGTTGAGGACATGGCACTACAACATGGCTTATCAGTATCGCATTTTTCAAGCATTTTCAGAAAATCAACAGGTTTCCCTCCCATTGATTATTTTATTCATTTAAAAATGCAGCAGGCATCGCAGCAGCTATATACTAGCAATGATAAGATTAAGATTATAGCCGCAGAATTAGGTTATGAAGACCCCTACTATTTCTCACGAGTATTCAAGAAGTACATTGGCACTTCGCCAGAGCAGTATCGTCTTTCGGCAAATACTACAGGCTAAACAAAAAAGTCCTGGTTACTTTCATAACCAAGACTTCCATGTATATGCTAATAATTTATTACCACCCTGGGTTTTGAACCAATTTAGGATTGATGACTAGCTCTTGCAAGGGAACAGGTTCCAAATAGAATTTATCATTCCATCCATTAGCTGGATTAAAATATTTGACATAACCAACTGTTCCGCCACCATCTATCTGTATACCCGCAACATTCCCATAGTCAGCTTTATTAATCTTTACACCTAATGGATAATTATTAAGATAGGTTCCTTTCTTCCACCTTTTTAAATCATTGAACCTAAATCCGTCGCCGAATAATTCCACTCTTCGTTCTCTTCTAATTTCCCATAATACAGGATCAACTGAGGCATCTCTTTTGGCATCAAAACTATTGTTAATGTTAGCTACAACCATGTTCGCCACGTTTGCTCTCGCACGTAATTTATTAATAGTGATATCTGCTACAGACTGATCAAATACTCCCAATTCAAAAGTAGCCTCTGCGTAATTTAACATAACTTCTTCAATATGGAATAATGGACAGTCCTGCGTATTATTGGTTGCTCCATCTTGCGGTAACCTATTGTAAAACTTCCAAAAATAATAGCCTAGCTGACCAACCATCTGACCTATAGCTATATTTTGCTGAGGAATGCCATACCAATTGCTTAAACTTCTATTAAAAGCCGAAAAATGAGGCATATTTGGTATTACATTACCAGATTTCATATCACTGGTTTGTGATAATACTGGAATTGTTTTATTCACATTCCCTGGAATCGCTTTAAGCAAATCAATATAATAACTGTATTCCGCATTTGCATCACGCTCCCAAAGACCATCAGAAGCACCAGCAGCACTAGTTTGTGTTGGATTTTTAAACTTCACTCGATATGGCGGGATAACATTAAGGTATAACCTTCTATCACGATTTTTAAACGCATTGTATACCGAAGCATCACCTTGATAAACTGAACTAGTTGAAACTGGTTTACCATCCGTACAAAGAAAACTTTCTATTGCATCTTTCGGCACCTCTGCAGGCCAATTTGTACTTCCTGTATAACGCGTAATTGCAGGATTGATGCTACCAGTGCTACTGTTAATACTGGTATTAGCCACATATTGTTTATATAGAATTATCCCCGCTTTCCCAGTTAAATCTTCGCTATTATATAGGTCGTCATAATTGGCCATGATAGTTGGAAAAGTTGTCAATAGCTTTTTCGAATAAACAGAAGCAGCCGTTAAATAGATATTGGCATCAGCTAGATTGTGGTATTTTCTCCAAGTACCTTCAAACAAACCAAACCTCGAAATCAATGCTCTAACCACATTTACATTAATGGTATTATTGCCATCACCTGTTGGATTAATATGGCTTTCGGCCCATTCTAAATCCCTTAGTACATTAGCCGCAACAACATCTCTTTTTGTTTGTGTAGCAAACAATGCAGTTGTATCATTGATGTTAACCGCATGTTCTATCCAAGGCACATCACCAAATGCGGCAATTAGATCATGGTAACGCAATGCGCGAAAAAACAATCCTACACTTCGCCAGTGATCCTTATCTTTCTGAACCATCGCAGAACCGTCAATATTATCCAACATCACATTCACTCTACGGATATAACCGAAGTTCCAACCAGAGGTAAGTAACATACTAGCGTTCCCTCCCGCAGCAGCTGTTGCTT
>DATJDT010000051.1:0-1796 GCA_035497275.1 Pedobacter sp. | reverse complement strand
ATTTTATACCGCGATTATAGAGGGTAAAACTCCAGTTTCGAATATTAAAACAGGTACCCAGGCAGCAATATGCGTAGGCATGTGCAATGAAGCGATTTATACTGGGAATAGGCAATTTTGGAAAAAAGAATATTCTAATAGCTAATTACAAATTTTTATAATCGGGTAACTCCTCAATAAATACGGATTTCTCGTTGAGGTGGTCAATTTTAGCGTAATAATGTTGCAATCCATTTGTAACCGCTAGCCACCGTGCTTTATAAATCGAATTATACCGGGCAGCTTGATCAAAAGTTGCCTGGCTTATGGGTACCGAGGGCGCTTTACACTCAATTACCATAATTTTTTCACCTCTATTGTCATACACTAAAATATCGCTTCGTTTTTTTGTTTGATTTAGCGTTAAACCTCCTTCAATTTGAAGTAATGTAGCGGGGAAGTTTTTCTCCTTTAATAGATAACGGATAAAATGCTGTCTAACCCATTCTTCGGGAGTTAACACCAGGTGTTTTTTCCTTATTTCATCAAATATGAAATGCAAGCCATCCTTTTGGGTAATTTTAAAAGGATAGTTGGGAAGATTTAGCGCAGCAGGGTTAAACATGTAAGTGTTGATTAGTTAGAGTCTGTAAATCTAATTAAAATTGTAATTTTACAAGCAATGAGCGCTGTAGAGATTATCAAAGATTTAAAGGCAAGAAAGTTTAAGCCATTATATTTATTGCAAGGAGAAGAGCCATACTATATTGATCAAGTGGTTGATTATATGGAAAGCCATGTTTTAAATGATGCGGAAAGAGGATTTAACCAGACTGTGCTGTATGGAAAAGATACAGATATGTCGACTATTTTAAATGCCGCCAAGCGTTATCCGATGATGTCCGAATATCAGCTCATTATAGTTAAGGAAGCACAAGACTTAAAATGGGCGAAAGAAACTGAAGGCAGTGGTAAAGAAGCAGAGGTTGTGCTTAATTATTTTGAGAAACCTTTACCTAGTACGATTTTGGTTTTAGCTTATAAATATGCAAATTTCGACAAGCGTAAAAAGATCTATAAAGCAATTAATCAAAATGGATTAGTTTTTCAGTCGGATGTAGTGCGTGACTATAAATTAATGCCTTGGATTGAAGATCATATTAAAGAAAAGGGGTATAAAATTGCCCCTCAGGCAGCAGCATTAATGGCTGAATATTTAGGGACAGATTTGTCAAAAATCGCTAATGAAGTAGAAAAACTTTGCTTAAATATTAGCAAAGAAACAACCATTCAAACCGATCATATCCAGAAAAACATTGGCATTAGCAAGGAGTATAATGTTTTTGAATTGCAAAAAGCATTGGCCAGTAGGAATGTGTTTAAATGCAATCAAATTGTCAATTACTTTGCCGATAATCCAAAAGCCAATCCCATGGTGATGGTGATGGCAAATCTAAGCGCTTATTTTACTAAAATATTGAAGTATCATTATTTGCCAAATAAAAATGATGCTGCGAAGGAGCTTGGCGTAAGTCCTTATTTTATTAAGGATTATGAAAATGCAGCAAGGACATTTAGCCACGCTAAAACCTTCGATATTATTAGTTTATTACGTGAATACGATTTGAAAAGCAAAGGCCTAGATAGTACGGGCAATACAACAGATGGAGAGCTCTTAAAAGAACTTCTCTTTAAAATGATTCATTAAAAAAAATATGTTAAAAGGACTTCGAACGATCGTATACCATGTTAATGATTTAGAAAAAGCTAAAGAATTGTACCAAACTGTTTTTGGAATTAATCCCTATTTTGACGAG
>DATJDT010000050.1:0-2382 GCA_035497275.1 Pedobacter sp. | reverse complement strand
TGATACGATTGAAGAATTGATTATAGAAAAACACATTAAATCGCCAGCACTACTGGTGTTTGGGCAAGTAGTATCACTCCATCCACAATTTAATGCAATAAAAGAATTTTACGCCATTATGGCGCAAGAAGAGTAATCTTCAGAACAGGTTTATTTTTTTTTGTTTGGTATGTAAAAGGCCGGGTTTTAAAACCTGGCTTTTTCGTTTTATAACGTTCACTGAACTAACCATTAAGTAATCATCAAGTAGGCATGAAGTAGGTTTGATGTAAGCTAAAAAGACTACTTAATACCTACTTGATACCTACTTGATACCTACTTGATGCCTACTTCATACCTACTTTGAATTAAACTTTGCTAGCAGTTAACTTTGGTATAGTTTCAATGCTACATTCCAGGAAGTTTTAAGCCTGCGTTTCTCAGGTTGGTCACTAGTTTCTCTTGAAAGGCAAATTTTGTATCGATAAATCCATGTGCTTTTACCCAAACGCTTACACTCACTTTATAGCCATCTGCTTCAATAGTCGAAATCCCTATCCTGCGTTCAGGTCTTTTAAGAATGGATTTGCTCTCATCTACCACCTTGTTTATTAAGTCTCTAACTATATTAAAGTCTATTGCATTGTTGAATTTAAGTTCGATATCTAATCTTCTGCTCCCAATTCGGCTAATATTGATAATAACTTCGTTGGATAGTTTGCTATTAGGATAGATGACAACTCTGTTGTCGAAGGTAGTGACCACTGTATAAAAAATTTGAATGGAGGTAACAGTGCCTTCCTGGCCAGACGCAATGATATTATCACCTACGGCAAATGGTTTAAGGATAAGGATAATTAGTCCGCTGGCAAAATTTTGTAAGGTGCCAGACAAGGCCAAGCCCAATGCAACACCCATAGCGGCAATTAACGCAGCAAAAATGGTCATTTCTATACCCATAATCTGCATCGCTCCGAGAATGAGTAGTACTCTTAAAACGGTAACCACTAAACTAAGTAGGAAAGGCTTTAAGGATGGATCTATTTCATTGTGATGCATGCTGGACGTTAACCATCTAGCTAATGTTTTTATCAACCAGAGACCTACAAATAGTAGGAGTACTCCTAATAAAAAGCTAGGACCTTTCTCAATTAACCAAGAATAAAGTTTATCAGTAAGTTTATTGATATTGAATTCCATGTTTTAATGAACAAAGAAAGTTGACGAAATGTTTATTGAAATTATTTCAGCTATTTATTTGTATTCCTCAATCTATTGCCTATTTTGACTGAAGTTTTTTTACCTTGTGAATATGGAAATTATACACTTTAGTGCAGAATGCTATCCGGTTGCAAAAGTTGGCGGTTTGGGAGATGTTGTTGGCGCTTTGCCGAAGTATCAAAATAAGCTTGGCCATGTAGCCAAAGTGGTAATGCCAGCCTATAGCAATAAGTTTTTATATGATAACGAATTCGAAGTAGTATACGATGGATGGCTGAGGTTGGGAAACAATAATATCCAAGCTCGTATTTTTAGGGAAAAGACAAATAAACTAGGTTTTGATTTATTCCTAGTGCATATTGCTGGGTTGTTAGATCGTGAGAAAGTTTATGGATATGATGATGATACAGAACGCTTCCTGGCTTTTCAGATTGCTGCCTTAGATTGGATAGCTCAATGGGAGCACAAACCTAATGTGATACATTGTCACGATCATCATACGGGATTAGTTCCATTCATGATCGGCAATTGTCATCAGTACCGTCATTTAAACCATATCCCTACCATTTTAACTATTCATAATGCGCAGTATCAAGGGCAATTTGGTTGGGATAAGCTATATTATTTGCCAAGTTATGATTTGCGGAATTCTAGTAAACTGGATTGGGGGAATTGTATAAATCCTCTTGCCTCAGCAATAAAGTGCGCATGGCGAGTTACTACTGTATCGCCAAGCTATTTAGATGAGATTAGTTATCAAGCCAATGGCTTAGAAAGTTTATTGGCGCAGGAGAGAGGTAAATCTGCTGGCATATTAAATGGGATAGACAATGAAGTTTGGAATCCGCAAACAGATCCAATGCTTAAAAAAGGTTTTACCAACAGAACCGTAGAAAGCGGAAAGAAAGCAAACAAGGAAGCCTTATGCGATGTTTTTAATTTAGATAAAACCAAGCCCTTATATACCTTTATTGGTAGGTTAGTTGGTGAAAAAGGGGCAGATCTATTACCCGATATTTTCCATAATGCCTTGCAGCAAAGTGATGGGGAGATCAATATCTTGGTATTGGGCTCAGGTAATCCGCATGTTGAAGATCGTTTAAATGATTTAACGCATCAATTTCCGGGCTCTTATAATGCTTATATTGGCTATAACGAAGCTTTGTCTCATCAGATTTATGC
>DATJDT010000049.1:0-3686 GCA_035497275.1 Pedobacter sp. | reverse complement strand
CTTCGATTCGGTTCTTGAGCTCATGTCAATTTTGCACGATTTATCCACCTCTCGTAATATGCGCACACTTTCTGATTCTACCTTTAGCAATGCCGAGTTCTCTTATAACAGCAGGCGAGTAGAAAAAGTAATGGAGTATATTAATGTAAACTTTGACAAACAGGTGAGTCTGGCAGAGGTTGCCAGAATTGCAAGCATGACCGAGGTTTCTTTTAGCCGATTTTTTAAAAGTAGAACCGGCATTAGCTTTATCGATAGTTTAATTGAAATTAGACTAGGCCATGCCTCCCGAAAATTGATCGACACAACCGAATCTGTAGCTGAAGTAGCTTACAACTGCGGCTTCAACAACATATCAAACTTTAATCGAATATTTAAAAAGAAGAAAGGTTGCACTCCGAAGGAATTTAGGGAGAACCTTTCGGGAAATAGGGTATTTGTATAGATGGGAATGGAGCGGCCAATGAAAAGAATTTACGTTGTTTTACTTTTGCTACTTGCATTTAGCTCATCCTTTGCCCTTAAAAGCAAAGGCAATTTCTACAGTGCTGCCAATTCAAAGATTCAATATGTAGGTAGAGTGGACTTCTCTAATCCTTCTAAACCAAAAATGTGGGCCTCTGGCGCCTATGTAATTGTTAAATTTAAGGGTACCTTTTGCGACCTTGACATCAACGATGAAGTTATCTATGGCACCGTTCATAACTATCTTCAAATAAAAGTAGACGATCAGCCAGCTTATCGAATTCAGTTAAAGAATAAAGAAAACAAAATCGAATTAGTTAAAGATTTGCCAATGGGCGAACATACCATTATCATTTGTAAAAACACGGAATTTGAAAACGGTTACATAGAAATTATTGGTTTTAATTGTGAGCAGCTGTTATCACCACCAGCCAAGCAGAAGCGAAAAATAGAATTTATTGGTGATTCGATCACCTGTGGTTTTGGGAGCGATGAAAGTGAAATCAAATGTGGGGATAAGGGCAGCCAATGGTACGACCAGCACAATGCCTACATGGCTTACGGGCCAATAACTGCGCGGAGCTTAAATGCGCAATATCATCTTTCGGCAGTTTCGGGCATAGGCCTAATACACAGTTGTTGCGATAAGAAAATCCTGATGCCCCAAGTGTTTGACAAAATTAACATGGCTAAAAACGAGCTTAAGTGGGATTTTAAGCAGTATCAACCGGATGTAGTTACCGTGTGCCTAGGTCAAAATGATGGCATACAAGACTCAGCCCAATTTTGCAAAGCTTATGTACAATTTGCCCAAACCCTGCGCGGCTATTACCCTAAAGCTAAATTGATTTTTTTAACTAGTCCGATGGCCGATAAACCTTTAAAAACAGCTCTAATGAAATACATCACAGCCGTAAAGACTGAGCTAGTTAAAAAGGGAGATAAGAATATTGGCTCCTATTTCTTTACGAAACAATCCATTAAAGGTTGTGGTTCACATCCCTCGTTAACGGAGCAAAAAGAAATTGGTGACGAGCTAACTGCTTACCTTAAAAAAGCGATGAAATGGTATTAATAATTAAATGATTGGCTAGTGAAAATAAAATCTTTCTTTTTAATTCTTGTCTTAACTGGGTTTAGTACAATTATACGAGCGCAAGAGCTTTTTAAGATGCGGAGCAATGTGAACTCCAAACTAATCAGCTTTGAAAACATGACAGGTGTAAAAGGAAATGGCGGCAAGGAAAATGATGGTGCAAAAGGTCATGCCACAGAAACTATTTCGCCTGGTGCTACACGCACTATCGTAAACTTTAATGGAACTGGGATAGTGCAGCGGATGTGGTATACGATTAGCGAAAGATCGCCCGAAGTTTTAAGATCTATTAGATTGAAGATTTTTTGGGATGGTGCAGACAAACCGGCCGTTGATGTCCCTTTTGGTGATTTCTTTGGTATCGGACTAGGGCAGAAAAGGCCCTTCGAATCAGTATTTTTTAGTGATCCTGAGGGCAAGTCATTTAATTGTTTTATTCCGATGCCCTTTAGAAAGCAAGTTCGAATTCTCTTTGTAAACGAAAGCCAGCTAAATGTGAATTTGTTCTATGACGTAGCTATTTTAGAAACACCTCAACATAGTGATGACGTATTATATTTTCATGCCTTTTGGAATAGAAAAATAACCAATGAACTGGGAAGGGATTTTGAAATTCTACCCTTGATTAAAGGGAAAGGAAGGTTTTTAGGAGCAAATATTGGGGTAATTACCGATTCGCTTTATAAAGGCACCTGGTGGGGAGAAGGCGAAGTGAAAATGTTTATTGACAATGATACCAAATACCCAACTATCAATGGCACCGGAACTGAAGATTATGTAGGCGCAGCATGGGGTTTGGGCACATTTAATCACCAATACCAGGGATGCCTGGTTGCCGATAACAAAGCTGGTTATTATTCGTTCTACAGATACCATGTACCAGATGAAATTTATTTTAACAGCACTTTAAAGGTTACGCTTCAAGAGCTGGGTGGAACTAGCCTAGAAATCGCTAGAGAGCTGTATCAAAAAGGGATTAAAATAAAACCTGTAATTGCTAATTCAAAAACAGGATATTTGAAATTAAATGCACTGAAAACTGCTCCAAAAATTACCGATGAGCAATTTAGACCTGGCGGCGTTTTATTTTACAGAGTTGATGATTATTCGGCCACAAGTTATTTTTACCTTGATAAACCAACTAACGATTTACCTGCTCTACAACCTTTGGCAGAGCGAACTTACAATTTGAAATTAATTAAATGATATGACAATGAAACGTTTAACCCTCCTTTTCCTCCTTCTTTTTACTTTTATATTTGCTAATGCGCAAGAGGCCCCATTTTTTAAGGACATTCAAAGCTTTAAGAAAAAAGACAGCGTTCAGTTCCCTCCAAAAAATGCGGTATTGTTTGTGGGAAGCTCAACTTTCACTAATTGGAAAGATGTACAGGATTATTTTCCAAAACATGTTATTATTAACCGCGGATTTGGGGGCTCTTCCCTTCCACATGTAATAAATTATGCAAACGATATTATTTTTCCTTATAAAGCTAAACAAATAGTAATCTATTGTGGCGAAAATGATTTTACTGGAAATGCTACCGTAGAAGAAGTTGTTAGCAGGGTTCAAAAACTATTCGATTTAATTCGAACTAATAACCCTAAGGTCCATATTGCTTATATATCGATTAAGCCAAGCCCATCGCGTGAGAAATACTGGCCTCAAATGAAAGAAGCAAATAAGAAGATTTCGGAAATAATGAAGGGAATGAAGAGAGCAAAGTTTATCAACACATTCGACGCAATGTTTAATGCCGATGGCACGATTATGAAAGATATTTTCAATTCAGATATGTTGCACATGAATGCCAAAGGATATGCGATATGGCAAAAGATTATGGAACCGTATTTGAAGTAAAATTTCCCCTAACGAAGATTTTATAACTTAAACGTAGTCTCGAATTCGCATTTGGCCTACCACTTTGACAATCTTTAAAGATTGTCAAAGTGGTAGGCCAAATGGTAGACTAACCGCATAGAGTTATTTCAAATACCCTCCTTTTATCAACACCTCTTTCCAAACCTGATAGCCCTCTGGGATAAGGTGTAGTCCGTCTTTAGTAAGTTCGGCTCTTAAATGATGGTCTTTATCTAAAAAAGCGGGATATAGGTCGATAACCTT
>DATJDT010000048.1:0-3486 GCA_035497275.1 Pedobacter sp. | reverse complement strand
TATGAAACTATAGATCAAAGTGCTAAAACCCTAAACTGGGAAAATTACAGTTATGTAACCTTAGTTCAACTAAAACCTGGCGCTGATATCAAAGTAGTTAACCAAAAAATATTTGATGTTCTTAAGAAGAATACTAATGATAAACATCAAGCCCAAATTTTGTTCCCTTTGGCTAAACTACACTTGTTTGGCGATTTTAAAAACGGACAAAGTGTTGGAGGGGCCATTGAGCAAATCTACCTGTTTATGGGATTAGCATTTGGTATTCTTTTAATTGCCTGCATTAATTTTATGAATATGGCAACAGCTAAGTCAGAAAAACGGGCAAAGGAAGTTGGAATTAAAAAGACGATTGGAGCAAACCGCAGTTCATTGATCATGCAGTTTTTAACCGAGTCGATGGTGTTAACTTTTATTGCGGTAATTGTTGCAATTGCGCTTTTGGAGATCTTTTTGCCAACATTTAACAATCTCCTAAATATCAAATTAAGCATGGCTTATTTTAGTACCTCAAGCTGGCTTGGCATTTTAGGAATTGTATTTGTTACTGGCTTAATAGCGGGCAGTTATCCTGCGTTTTACTTATCAGCCTTCAGCCCAATACAAACTTTAAAAAGAAAGATCAGATCAGCTAGATTCCTTGCTGTTAGCTTAAGACAAGTATTGGTAGTAGGCCAATTTTGCTTTGCAATCATCTTAATTGTTTCAACTTTAGTAATCTACAAGCAGATACAATACATTAAAAATAAACCAGTGGGCTTTGATGTTAATGCATTGGTAGAAATGCCTCAAGATGGCGAATTGAAAACCAAATATGAAGTATTAAGAACGCAGCTTCTAAAATCTGGTGCTGTAACATCCATGTTCCAATCATCGGTTAGCTTATCTCATCGCGGACAAAATTTTATGGACATTAGGTGGGAGGGAATGAAGCAACCAGATAATACGCAGTTATTTAACCAAGTATCGACAACCTACGATTTCATCAAGACAAACGGGATTAAGCTTATTGAAGGGAGAGATTTTTCAGAAAAATACGCTTCAGATTCAGTGGGCGTAATGGTTAGCACTGCTGCAGTTAAGGTTTTCGGCTATACAAATCCGATAGGGAAATCAGTAACCGTATTTGGTGATAAATACCAAATTATTGGTGTTTTTGATGACTATGTATGGGATTCTCCATATAAATCAAATAACCCAATGGTGGTGTTTCATGATGGGAGGCGTACTGGAACAGTTACGATGCGTTTAAATGCAGCAAATAGCCTAGATCAAAATATTGAAACTATTACCAAAATTACAAAGGCAATTAATCCAGCATATCCAACAGAAATTACTTTTATCAATTCCTTATACACCGAAAAGTATAACAAAGAGAAAACATTGGGCATACTTTCCAATCTCTTCGGCGGTTTAGCAATTTTTGTTTCTTGCCTCGGTTTATTTGGCTTAGTAGCTTACAGTGCCGAACAACGTACCAAAGAATTTGGTGTACGAAAAGTACTTGGTGCATCGGTAGCAAACCTGATGCAGCTTTTATCTGTCTCTTTTATTAAAATGATTGTGGTAGCCATTGTAATCGCAACTCCATTAAGTTATTATGCAATGGGCAAGTGGCTAACTAAATTCGAATACCATACGGAAATAAGCTGGTGGATTATTCCAGTTGCTGGTTTTGCAACCTTAACAATGGCACTTATGACCGTTAGTTTTCAAGCCTATAAATCGGCCAAAGCTAATCCAGTTGATGCTTTGAAATATGAATAAGTCAGAAAATCTATAAATCTCATTAAGATGTTCAAATTAAACTTAAAAATTGCCCTACGTAACCTTTGGAAGAACAAAGGCTTTTCACTAATCAATATTGGCGGATTAGCAATTGGCTTGGCTTGTTCGTTGATGCTTTTGTTGTATGTGAATTACGAATGGAGTTTTGATAAACAGCTTAAAAATTTTGATAAGATCTATTTAGCCAAGCTTAATCTCAAGTTTAATGGAAATATCGCAACAACCGGAGCGGTTCCTTATAAGTTAACGGGAGCAGTAATGGAAGAAATTCCAGGTATCAAAAGAGCAAGTCGCTTTTATGTTCATCATGGAAGTAAACTGTTTAGCAAGGGCGAGAATAAATTTAAGTTAAAGTCTCTTTATGTGGATCCTTCCTTTATTCAAATCTTACGCTATAATTTCTTATACGGTAATGAAGGCAATGCTCTTAGTAAACCAAATTCACTAATTTTAACAGCCTCAACAGCAAAAAAGCTATTTGGAGCTGAAAATCCAATCGGTAAAAGTGTAAAGTGGGATAATTTAAAAGAGCTACAGGTTACGGGAGTAATCGAAGACTTGCCAAAAAACCAAAGTATACAATTTGAAATCTTGCAACCCTGGGCATTTTTTGAACAGATCGATTCCAGTGTAAAAACAAGTGGATGGGGGAGTATTGATTGTGCAGCGCTATTTGAACTTAAAGACAATGCCTCTATTGAGCAAATTAACGGATTACTGAAGAATTTTATCGTTCATAAAGAGCCTGAATTAAAATCCTATATCTATGAACCATTTCTTTTTCCGTTTAGTAAAATTCATTTGTACAGCGAATTTGAAAATGGAAAAGTTGTGGGAGGTGGAATCGACCAAGTTAAGTTATTTGCTTTTTTAGCATTATGTGTACTACTTGTGGCCTGTATAAATTATATGAATTTATCTACAGCTCGTTCAGAAAAGAGAGCAAGAGAGGTTGGGGTGAGAAAAGCTTTAGGGTCGAGCAGACAAACCATCATGGGTCAATTCATCCTAGAATCGCTAATGCTTTCGCTTTTCTCTATGATGATTGCCTTTGCTTTGGTTGAAGTTTCCCTTCCATACTTCAATAATTTATTGGCAGTTACAATTGAAATAAATTATAGTTCGTATCTGTTTTGGACAGTTATTATTGGTTTAATTCTAATCACTGGTCTACTAGCAGGCAGCTATCCTGCCTTTTATTTATCGTCTTTTATCCCCGTTAAGGTGCTCAAAGGGTTTAAGGGATCTATCGGTACTTTATCATTTAGAAAGGTATTAGTGGTACTCCAGTTTAGTTTGTCAGTATGCATGATTATATCGGCCATTGTGGTGTACAGTCAAATTCAATTTCTCAAAAATAGACCTTTAGGATTTGATCAAAATAATATGGTCCAATTGGATTTAGAAGGAGCGTTTAAAGATCCGAGTAAGATTGAAATCTTTAAAAAGGAACTCCTCAAAGAGGGTGCGATAGTTGCTGCCTCAGAATTTGCAAGCCCATTTACCGAGGGTGGAACGATAACCGGAGATGTAAGTTGGCCAGGTAAACCGGCAACTGACCGATCAATTATCAATTACCGAAGTACAGGCTTTGCTTTCACAAATACCATAGGAGCAAAAGTTTTGGCAGGTAGAGATTTTTCTCCCCAATTCTCGGCAGACACCAGTACTTCTGTATTGCTAAATGAGGCCGCTGTT
>DATJDT010000047.1:0-10490 GCA_035497275.1 Pedobacter sp. | reverse complement strand
ATGGCATCTGACCACCTTCAAAACCAATTTTGGTTGAGTGACCAGAACGTGAACCAGCTCCTTTATGACCACGTGTAGATGTTCCACCACGACCAGAACCTTGACCACGACCAATTCTTTTTACCTTTTTAACAGACCCTTTTGCAGGTTTTAAATTACTTAAGTTCATTTTTAAACTTGTTGTGCTGCCCCTTCGCTTTCACTAATCAGGGACAACTGTAAATAAATAAATTCGTCCCGAAGAAATCGGGACGAATTTTAATAATTATTATATAGCTTCAATAGCTACTAAGTGATTAACTTTTCTAACCATCCCAATAATGGCAGCGTTAGCCTCAACTTCTACACTCTGGTTCATTTTTGTTAAACCTAAAGCCTTCATTGTTCTTTTTTGGCGTTCGCTTCTATCGATAATGCTTTTTACTTGGGTTATTTTAATTTTAGCCATGATATTATCCGTTAAAAACTTTATTTAAATCTACACCACGGTGCTGAGCTACTGTATAAGCATCACGCATTTTAGTTAAAGCATCTACTGTTGCTTTTACCACGTTGTGTGGATTTGATGAACCTTTTGATTTTGCTAATACGTTATGAATACCAGCACTCTCTAATACAGCACGCATTGCACCACCAGCAATTACACCGGTACCTACAGCTGCAGGTTTAATTAGAACGAAACCTCCAGAAAATTTACCGATTTGCTCATGAGGAACAGTACCGTGTAAAATTGGAACTTTTACTAAGTTCTTTTTTGCATCATCAATTCCTTTAGCAATCGCTTCTGTAACCTCTTTCGCTTTACCTAAACCATAACCAACAACACCGTTCTCATCACCTACAACTACGATAGCTGAAAAGCTGAAAGTACGACCCCCTTTGGTTACTTTGGCAACACGTTGTATGCTAACTAATCGATCTTTCAATTCGATTTCGCTAGTCTTAACTCTTTTTATATTGATAGTTGACATCTTATCCTATTTCTTAGATTAAAATACTAAACCAGCTTCGCGGGCACCTTCTGCCAACGACTTAACACGACCATGGTATAAGTAACCATTTCTGTCGAAAACAACTTCTTTAACACCAGCTGCAATTGCTTTTTCGGCAACTAATTTACCTACTGCTACAGACTGCTCAGATTTGTTTCCTTTACCAGTAAAATCTTTAGATAAAGATGATGCTGAAACTATTGTATTACCAGTTACATCGTTAATGATTTGAGCATAAATACCTTTATTGCTTCTATAAACTGATAAACGTGGACGGCTTTCAGAACCTGTTAGTCTTTTTCTGATACCTTTTTTTATACGATCTCTACGAGATAATTTTTTTCCTGCCATTTTGATTATTTTTTAGAAGCTGATTTACCTGCTTTTCTTCTTAACACTTCACCAACAAACTTGATACCTTTACCTTTGTAAGGCTCTGGTGCACGTAACGAACGGATTTTTGCTGCTACTTGACCAATCAATTGTTTATCAATACTCTCTAAAATGATCTTAGGAGTTTGACCTTTTTCTGATGTGGTGGTTACTTTAATTTCTTCCGGCAATTGGAATACATAGTGGTGAGAATAACCTAAAACTAGATCCAAAGTATTACCTTGGTTAGTGGCACGGTAACCCACACCTACTAATTCTTGTTCGATTTTAAAACCATCTGTAACACCAACAACCATATTATTGATTAAAGAACGATATAAACCATGTAAGGCTTTATGTCTTTTTTGATCTGATGGACGTTTAACTGTTAATACGCCCTCTTCTTGGCTTATGGTAATATCTGTATCTACCGCTTGAGTTAACTCTCCTTTAGGACCTTTAACAGTTACTACATTATCTTTAGATACTGTAATTGTTACTCCTGCAGGTACGTTAATCGGATTTTTTCCTATTCTTGACATTGTGCTATCCTCCTTTAATTAATAAACGTGACACAATACCTCACCACCAATGTTTAATTTGGCTGCTTCTTTATCAGTCATTACACCTTTAGAAGTAGATAAGATTGCGATACCTAAACCATTTAATACTCTTGGCATATTATCTACACCAGCGTATTGTCTTAAACCTGGTTTGCTGATACGTGTTAACGTACGAATTGCCGAGATTTTAGTAATTGCATTATATTTTAACGCAATTTTGATCACACCTTGAACAGTTGTGTCTTCAAACTTGTAGTTTGCAATGTAACCTTTGTCAAAAAGTACTTTTGTAATTTCCTTTTTTAGGTTAGAAGCAGGAATCTCTACAATTCTGTGATTTGCCTTAATGGCATTTCTTACCCTTGTAAGATAATCCGCTATTGGATCTGTATTCATATTGTTGAATTGTGATAGTGGTATCCATACTTGTCACCCGACTTATGGACCTGCTATCGGTTAATAATCTAGTTTTTCAGCTATATACTAAAGAGCTATAAGCTGTAAGGGCTGCAAAAATACAACTTACAACTTATAACTCCAAATAATATAACTTGTTAATTACCAGCTAGCTTTTCTTACTCCTGGTATTTTGCCTTCTAAAGCCATCTCACGGAAAGTAACCCTTGAGATACCGAAAGTACGCATATATCCACGAGGACGGCCAGTTAATTTACAACGGTTGTGTAAACGTACAGCTGATGAGTTTTTTGGTAACTTATCTAATCCTTCGTAATCACCTGCAGCTTTTAATTCTGCACGTTTGTCTGCATATTTAGCAACCAATTTTTGGCGCTTAATTTCGCGAGCTTTTACACCTTCTTTTGCCATTATTGCTCTGTTTTTTGATTTTTAAATGGTAATCCAAATTGTTTTAAAAGTTCCAATGCTTCAACATCGTTAGTAGCAGAAGTTACAAATGTAATATCCATACCTAAAATCTTGTTGATTTTATCAATGTTAATCTCTGGGAAGATAATTTGCTCAGTAATACCTAAAGTATAATTACCTTTTCCATCGAAACCTTTATCATTGATTCCTTTGAAATCTCTAATACGTGGCAAAGCTACGGAAATTAATCGATCTAAGAACTCATACATGTTATTATCGCGTAAAGTTACACGTACACCTACTGGCATACCTTTACGTAATTTAAAGTTTGAGATATCTTTTTTAGATTTTGCACCTACAGCTTGCTGACCAGCAATGGTCGACATTTCTAGAATAGAGCTATCCATAACTTTCTTATCTGTTACAGAATAACGGCCAACACCTTGGTTAATGGCAATTTTCTCTAATTTAGGAACCTGCATTACGCTTTTGTAATTGAACTTATCTTTAAGAGCAGTTACAATTTCCTCTTTATATTTACTTTTTAATCTTGGTACGTATGCCATTATTTGATCTCCTCCCCTGATATTTTAGCAACTCTAACTAATTTTCCGTCAGCGTTTAATTTACGGCCAACACGGGTAGTTTTACCTGATTTAGGATCAACTAACTGTACGTTAGAAATATGAAGAGCAGCCTCTTTTTTAATAATGCCACCATTTGGTGTAGCAGCATTTGGTTTTGTATGTTTTGACACAAGGTTAATACCTTCTACAATAACTCTGCTTTTAGCAACAATTACTTCTTGTACTTTACCTTGTTGGCCTTTTGAATCGCCAGCGATCACCTTTACTAAATCTCCTTTACGGATTTTTACTTTGGCTTGTGTTACTTTATTTTTCATATTATAATACCTCCGGTGCTAATGATACAATTTTCATGAATTGTTTTTCACGCAGTTCTCTCGCTACCGGGCCAAAAATACGTGTACCACGTGGTTCGTCTTGTGCATTTAACAATACAGCCGCATTGTCGTCAAAACGAATATAAGAACCATCCTTACGTCTGATCTCTTTTCTAGTTCTTACTACAACTGCTTTAGAAACTGTTCCTTTTTTAATGTTACCAGATGGCAAAGCGCTTTTTACTGTAACAACAATTTTGTCACCTATAGAAGCATATCTTTTGCCAGTCCCGCCAAGTACACGGATAACCAATACTTGTTTTGCGCCGCTATTGTCGGCTACGTTTAATCGTGATTCCTGTTGTACCATCTTATTTAGCTCTTTCTAAAATTTGTACCAATCTCCAGTTCTTGTTTTTACTCAGCGGACGAGTTTCTTGTATCAATACAGTATCACCGATACCACACTCATTTTTCTCGTCGTGAGCCATAAATTTGGTAGTTTTCTTAACAAACTTACCATAAATCGGGTGTTTCACTTTACGTTCAACCGCCACAACAACAGACTTATCCATTTTGTTGCTTACCACCAACCCGGTTCTTGTTTTTCTTAATTGTCTTTCCATTTCGACTCTAAAGTTATTTAGTTTCAGTTGCAGACTGAGCTTTAAGCTTAGTCAGTTCAGTAGTTAATCGGGCGATGTCTTTTCTTACCTTAGTAATACGGGTAGGATTTTCTATAGCCGAAATTGTATGTGCAAATTTTAACTTAACCAAGTTTTCTTTTTCTTCTGCAATCTTAGCTACTAGTTCTTCTTTTGAAAGCCCTATGATTTCTGAGTTCTTCATTTTATTAATTTTTATGTTCGGGTCTAGCGGTTATAACAACAAGTTATTTACAACATTGATCCCAAATCCTTTTTATGCTTCTACGTAATCTCTACGTACTACAAATTTTGTTTGAATTGGTAATTTTTGAGCGGCTAATCTTAATGCTTCTTTAGCAATTTCTAAAGGAACACCTTCTGCTTCAAAAATAATACGTCCGGGTCTAACAACAGCTACCCAATATTCTGGAGCACCTTTACCTTTACCCATACGTACCTCAGCTGGTTTTTTAGTTACCGGTTTATCCGGGAAAATTCTAATCCAAACTTGACCTTCACGTTTCATGAAACGAGTTACCGCAATACGGGCTGCTTCTATCTGGCGACTTGTAATCCAAGTTGCCTCTAAAGATTTAATCCCGAAAGAACCGAATGACAATTCAGCACCACGAGTTGCTAAACCTTTCATTCTGCCTTTTTGCATCTTTCTGAACTTCGTTCTTTTTGGCTGTAACATTTTATTTTAATATTATCGTTAAACGATCTGTTAACTATTTGCGTGGACCTCTATTGGCACCACCACCTTTATTATCTCTTCCAGCGCCGCCTTGACCCGGACGACCACCACCTGGGCGTTTGTCATTCCTTCTGTCGCCACCGCCTCTGTTATCTCTACCGCCATCACGGCCACCAAAAGCACCTTGAGGTCTGTCGCCACCTTTACCTGGAGCATTGCTCGCAGCACCGATGTTTGGAGAAAGATCACGTTTACCGTAAACTTCACCTTTACAGATCCATACTTTAACACCTATTTTACCATAAGTAGTTAAAGCTTCTGCTAATGCATAGTCAATATCTGCACGGAAAGTATGCAAAGGAATTCTTCCTTCTTTATACTGTTCGTTACGAGCCATCTCAGCACCACCTAAACGACCTGAAGTCATTATCTTGATACCTTCTGCACCCATACGCATTGTTGATGCGATAGTAGATTTCATTGCTCTACGGAAAGAGATCCTAGCCTCTAGTTGTTTTGCAACACCTTCTGCAACTAATTGTGCGTCAAGTTCAGGGCGTTTAATCTCAAAGATGTTAATTTGAATTTCCTTTTTAGTCAATTTCTTTAACTCTTCTTTGATTTTATCAACCTCTTGACCAGCTTTACCGATTACAATACCTGGACGAGCTGTGTGGATAGTTACTGTGATACGTTTTAACGTACGCTCAATTACCACTTTAGCTACTCCACCTTTTGCAATACGAGCTGAAAGGTATTTTCTTATTTTTTCGTCTTCAACTAATTTATCAGCATAGTTGTTGCCTCCGAACCAATTAGAATCCCATCCTCTGATGATTCCTAATCTGTTACCTATTGGATGTGCTTTTTGTCCCATTTCTGTTAATTAGTTTTTGTTTCAACGTTTTTACTATCTACTACTAAGGTAACATGGTTTGAACGCTTACGTATTCTGTAACCACGACCTTGTGGTGCTGGTCTAAGTCTTTTTAACTGACGACCACCGCCTACCATTATCGTTTTCACGTATAATTGGTTTTCCTCAGGGCGAGAACCTTCATTTTTAGCTTCCCAATTTTTGATCGCAGATAACAAAAGTTTCTCAACTCTAATTGCTGCTTCTTTATTAGTAAACTTCAAAATGCTTAATGCTTTCTCAACACGCTCACCTCTGATTAGATCTACAACCAAACGCATTTTACGTGGTGAGGTTGGACAATTGTTTAATTTCGCTAATGCTTCCATCTCTTAATTATTTTTTCTTATCAGAGTGACCCCTAAATGTTCTGGTTGGAGCAAACTCTCCCAGCTTGTGACCAACCATGTTTTCTGTTACGTATACCGGAATAAATTTATTACCGTTATGTACTGCAAATGTATGACCAACAAAATCTGGTGATATCATTGATCTACGAGACCAAGTTTTGATCACAGACTTCTTGCCTGAATCATTCATAGAGACTACTTTCTTCTCTACGTTATGGTCAATATAAGGTCCTTTTTTTATCGAACGAGCCATTATTTCTTCCTTTTCTCTATGATGAAACGATTTGAGTATTTTTTAAGTGAGCGGGTTTTGAAGCCTTTAGAGTAAACTCCGTTTCTTGAACGAGGCTGACCTCCTGAAGAGCGACCTTCACCACCACCCATTGGGTGATCCACAGGGTTCATCGCTACTGGACGAGTTCTAGGACGACGACCTAACCAACGGCTACGGCCTGCTTTACCTAATACTTCGTTCGCGTGATCCGAGTTAGATACTGCACCAATTGTTGCTAAACAAGTAA
The DNA here is from genome assembly GCA_035497275.1 of Pedobacter sp. Lineage (GTDB taxonomy): Bacteria > Bacteroidota > Bacteroidia > Sphingobacteriales > Sphingobacteriaceae > Pedobacter. The sequence goes on along the minus strand of DATJDT010000047.1, from coordinate 3,700 downwards.
CTAAGATAGATCTTACCTCACCTGATGGCATTTTAATGGTTGCATATTTACCATCTCTAGCTGCAAGTTGTGCATAAGCACCTGCACTACGTGCCAATTGAGCACCTTTACCAGGATGAATTTCCAAATTGTGTACAATAGATCCCAAAGGGATGTTTGCCAACGTTAATGTGTTTCCTACTTCTGGAGTAGCTTTTTCACCCGAAAGCACAGTTTGTCCTACTTGCAACCCTTCAGGTGCAATAATGTAGCGCTTCTCACCATCAGCGTAATGCAATAATGCAATACGTGCAGTACGGTTTGGATCGTATTCAACAGTAGCTACTGTTGCAGGAATATCAAACTTATCACGTTTAAAATCAATTAAACGGTAAGATTTTTTGTGACCACCGCCCATATAGCGCATTGTCATCTTTCCTGTATTGTTACGACCTCCCGATTTCTTAGAAGATACAACCAATGATTTTTCGGGCTTGGTTGCTGTAATCTCCGAAAAGCTTGCGCCTACCCTAAAACGGGTTCCCGGAGTGACTGGTTTAAATTTTCTTAAGCCCATAGTTATAAATATATTCGTATTAAATATTTGCGTAATAATCTATTGTTTCGCCATCTTTCAATGTAACAATAGCTTTTTTGTATTTCGGACTACGTCCCGACACTAAACCACCTTTAGTATTTCTTGATTTAGCTTTACCATCAACTACCATTGTATTCAATGCTACGATGTTAACGCCATACATTTTCTCGATGGCAGCTTTGATCTGCAACTTGTTAGCTCTGTGATCTACTCTGAAAGTAAAACGATTAGCTTTTTCAGTTAATGCAGAAGCTTTCTCAGTTAATATTGGTTTTTGTAAAATTTCCATATTACTTGGCAAATGCCTCCTCCAATGTTTTAAGCGAATCTGCAGTTAACAAAAGTTTGCCTGCATTTAATACATCATATGTATTTAAATCTGCTGCAGTGATAACTTTAGCTTTCTGAATGTTTCTGCTTGATAAATAGATATTATTATTTTGTGCAGGTAAAACTAATAATGTTTTCTCTCCGGCTAAGTTTAATGCATTAACCAAATTGATATAGTTTTTAGTTTTAATGCTATCAAAAGTAAAATCTTCTAATACTACCACGTTGTTATCAATTGCTTTATAAGCTAAAGCTGATTTACGCGCTAATGATTTTAATTTTTTATTCAATTTAAAACTGTAATCTCTTGGTTGAGGACCAAAAACACGACCACCACCATTAAATAATGGAGATTTAATGCTTCCAGCACGCGCACCGCCAGTACCTTTTTGCTTGTATAATTTACGGGTTGAACCTGCAATCTCATTACGTTGTTTAGATTTATGCGTTCCTTGACGTTGATTAGCCAAATATTGCTTAACATCTAAATAAATTGCATGGTCACTTGGTTGGATACCAAATACCGCCTCAGAAAGTTGCACCTTGGCACCTGTCTCTTTTCCTGAAATGTTTACTACTTTAACTTCCATCTGCTTACTTATCTAAGATTACGTAAGAACCTTTAGCTCCTGGAATGGAACCACTAACTACAACAAGATTTTGCTCAGCATAAACTTTCAATACTTGTAAGTTTTGAACTTTTACTCTGTCGCCACCCGTTCTTCCAGCCATACGCATACCTTTAAATACACGAGCCGGATAAGATGCAGCACCTAATGAACCTGGCGCACGCAATCTGTTATGCTGACCGTGAGTTTGACCACCCACACCACCAAAACCGTGACGTTTAACAACACCTTGAAAACCTTTACCTTTTGAAGTACCAACTACATCAACAAAATCGCCTTCGCTAAAGATGTCTACAGTTACTGTATCGCCTAAGCTTACAGAGTCTTGAAACTGCTCAAATTCAACTAATTTGCGTTTTGGAGTTGTGTTTGCTTTCGCAAAGTGACCTTTCAAAGGCTGTGTAGTGTTTTTCTCTTTGGCCTCATCATATCCTAATTGAACGGATACATAACCATCTTTTTCTTCGGTCTTAACTTGTGTTACAACACAAGGTCCAGCTTCGATCACCGTACAAGGAATATTTCTTCCTTCGGCGTCAAAAATGCTGGTCATTCCTACTTTTTTTCCAATAATACCTGACATTTTCTATTTTTAATTTAACACCCATCGAAGCAGTAGGGCTTCGTTCAAGGTGGATACACATCCCTGTTAAGGGACGGCAAAGATAGACAAGAATTATTAATTTTCAAATAGTTAGCTGAAAATAATTGCAAATAATTGCATTTATTTTTCTATGCGTCAGCGAAGTAGCCAAAAAAACGAATTTGCTGACGACTATCGAACTTTAAACAGCTGATAAATAGCCTAATAATCTTCATTGATTGTTGAGATTTACCATTTTTACCGCTACCTAAAAGATTTTTAATACCTATTACCAAAAAGGTGGAGTTTAGGCTACGTACCACCCATCATTAACTTTTAAGTAGTAGCTCCAGCCTGGATAGAGTTTACCATTAAGATAATAACACCAAAAAAATATTTCATACCCATTTATTAATGACAACTATAAGAAGTATTTTTTATTGGTTTTAGGGATTTCTTGAGCTAAAAGAGAAAAAGATGAGATAAAGATCATCATCCTAAATATAAATTCAATAAAAGGCATTAACCTTATCCCTCAGTTTATTAGAAATTTAAAATGCAATTGAATTCACTAAATCTTGCCAATTACTAGGGTTTTCAAGGGCTAACCTATAAGCTGTAGCAACTTTTTTGTTAGATGTTTTGCACTTAAAATCAACTACGTTGTTATACACCTCTATAGATAAATCTTTTCGTTGTCTTGTTAATTGGGGTGTCTTTAAGGATTCGAAGATAAATGTTAAACATTCATCATCAATAATAATTTTATTTACCACATTATTTTTTCTTTTTATAAACCATACATAGAGCTTAGGAAATAAAAGAATTAGTAATAACACAACCAAAAACACATATCTTATCCCTCTAAAATCAATTAACACATAGATTAATGTTAAAAGCAAATAACACTTCAATGCTAACTTAAACAAAATTTGACGAGTGTAATCTATTCTAAATTTAAATGTTTGTTGTATTTCAGTTAAAACCATGACTTATTGCATTAATACCTTAATCGTTAAACTTGAGATTATTTGCAGTGTTTTTTATTTCTGCTTCCATTTTTTCTTTAGCCATATCTGTAAACAAATAAATTATCTGAACCTGCCTACCATCATTTTTTCCAATAATTACAATTCGATTGTTTATATATTTTTCTCTGAAGGGCACAACACAATTTCTCGAAAATTCACAACCCATATCTGCACTACTTGTGTTTTTAAGATAAATTGAATCGTAATGGTTTACTTTGTGGTTTATTGTATCAGCTAGGTTTTTGACAATATTCTTAAAATTAATTACCGAAGTCCACTCTGGGTTTATTCGTTGTATACGTTTAATATCATCTTGTTTTCCATGAAATATAATGCTATAGGCAATCAATACACTACTATCTTTTTTAACTACAGTATAAATAGGGTCACTAGCCATCTTACCGTCCCAACATACAAAATGAAAGCCTGAATCTAATTCAATGTAGTTATTAGGCATATTAAAACTCATATTTAGTTCATTCAGATTAATTTTTAAGCGCCGATCAATAGATTGTGCATATGCACCTAAGTGAAAACACACGAGAAAAAA
>DATJDT010000046.1:0-2238 GCA_035497275.1 Pedobacter sp. | reverse complement strand
TTTTGGTTTTGAGTTGCAGGCGATAGCGAAGAGACTAACAAGTAATGCGAGATAATAAATGTTTTTCATGACACTTAAAAATTTATTTTTAATAAGTCGCTAGGCGAGTCAATTGCAATAGTTTCAATGTTTGTAAGTCTTGTTTGGATTTGATATCCATTTTCAATCCAGCGAAGCTGCTCTAAGCTCTCTGCTAATTCTAACAAGGATGGCTTTAATTGTGTAATTGCTAATAGCGTTGCTGTTTTGTAACCATAAATGCCGATATGCTTATAAAATTGGTGAGTAGCTGATGGGTCGCGCAGATAGGGGATTGGATGCCTACTAAAGTAAAGTGCCTGTTGCTGATTTCCAATGACAACTTTCGGGATATTTGGATTAAATAATTCTTCCTCACCATGGATTTCTTTGATCAAGGTGGCTAATTGAACATTTTCATCTGCAAAACAATCGTTAATCAAATTAATCTGTAGCGGATCTATAAAAGGTTCATCACCTTGAATATTGATGACAACGTCGTAACCTGGAAGGTTTTTTACTACTTCTGCGCAACGATCTGTTCCACTTTGATGGGTACTGGCTGTCATTACAAATTCACCTCCAAAACGAGTTACTTCTTCAGCAATTCTATCATCATCGGTAGCCACAACAACTTTATATAAATTCGATTTAAGTGCCTGTTCATATACCCGCTGAATCATACTTTTGCCTCGAATATCAACTAATGGTTTACCCGGAAAGCGGGTAGAGGCAAAACGGGCAGGAATAACACCTAGAGACTTCATTGTTATTAAGTGTTTAATGATGACAAAATCGCAACTAAAAGGATTAAAGCTAACACAATATAAGAAATTGGATGAGCAAAATTAAATGTCCAGCCCATCATCTGGTTTCGTTTAGGTAAAATAAACCGATAGTCTTTTGAATTAAAGTAAAATATTCCGAACACCCAATTTTCAGGCTTTTCATGTTCAAAATCTTTCCCTGTATTTTGAGTAGTAAAATAAAGCTTTAAACGCTTAAAAAAGTCCATTGATTTCTGCTTCAATAGCTTGAATAATTGTTCCTAGGTCTTCAGGATTATTGGTAAAGTCCAATTTATCTTTATCTAAGATTAGTAGTTTACCTGAAGTATAATTTTTTATCCAAGCTTCATATTTCTCGTTCAATTTAGATAAATAATCAATCCGAATGCTTGCTTCGTACTCCCTTCCTCTACGTTGTATATTATTCACCAGGGTTGGCACCGAAGCACGTAAATAAACTAATAGGTCGGGTGGTTTGATAAATGAGGTGATGTTTTCGAAAATTGCCTGGTAATTATCATGATCCCTTGTGGTCATCAAACCCATTTCGTGCAAGTTTTCGGCGAAAATATAGGCATCCTCATAAATGGTACGATCCTGGATTACATTTCTTTGATTGCTTTCTATCTCAACAATTTGCTGAAAACGGCTATTTAAAAAATAGATCTGTAGGTTAAAGCTCCAGCGTTTCATGTCGCTATAAAAATCCTCCAGATATGGATTATTATCTACCGCTTCATATAGCGCTTCCCATCCGTAGTTTTTAGCTAATAAACCTGTTAATGTTGTTTTACCAGCGCCAATATTTCCAACAATTGCTATGTGCATACTTTTTTTGTTAAGCGTGAAGCCTGAGAGGTAGCGCATTAAAAACGCTCACCGCTAATCGTTCACCGCAATATAATTTAAAAACTTCTAAAACCAATAATTTCTCTTACTTCTCTGATTGTTTTTTGTGCGCTTTCTCTAGCCTTTAAAGCACCATGTTTGGCTACCTGACGAAGATAGGCGGTATCGCCTGCTATTTCGTTTATTCTTTCGCGCATTGGTGTGGTAGTGATGATCATATCTTCTGCTAATTGCTTCTTGAAATCGCCATATCTGATGGCCATTTTATTGTACTGATCTTCAAAATGTGCTAAGGTATCTGCTGGTGAAACAATCTTCATCAAGTCGAATAAATTTTGGATCGCTTCAGGTTTTTCTTGAAATTCGGCAGTTGGACCGCCGTCAGTAACAGCTTTTAAAACTTTTTTACGGATAATCTCAGGACTATCTGAGAGATAGACCGCATTGTTTTCTCCTTCAGATTTACCCATTTTACCTTTTCCATCTAGACCTGGTACTTTAACAAGACCTTTTGAATAGCTAAATGCATAAGGCTCAGGAAAATATTCATTGTTATATAAACGATTAAAGCGATTACCAAAAG
>DATJDT010000045.1:0-2763 GCA_035497275.1 Pedobacter sp. | reverse complement strand
GTTATCCAATTTGGAAAGCACAAAATTTATACGGCCCTAGTGAAGGCGATCGGACAAACACCTCCTGAGTTTTATGAAGCGAAGTATATTATTGATGTTGTTGATGAATTTCCAGTAATTACCGCTAAGCAATTTAAATTTTGGGATTGGATTACTTCCTATTACTTGTGTAATGAAGGCGATGTAATGGCTGCAGCGTTGCCAACAGGCTTAAAATTAGCGAGCGAAACAATTGTAGTGCTTAGAGATGAATTGCCAGAAGAGCTAGCTTTAACTGCAAAAGAATCATTGATTTTTGAGGTGCTTTTAAAGCAACAGCGAATGAGTATTGATGAAGTGGTAGAGCTATTGGGGCAGAAAACGGTTTATCCTACAATTAACTCCATGATTAGCAAGGAGGTACTATATATAGCGGAAGAGGTAATCGAGAAATATAAACCACTCTTAAAATCTTTTATTAGCCTCAATCCTTTTTATAAGGAAGAAGTACATTTAAAGGAGCTCTTTGCAATCTTAGAAAAAGCTCCAAAACAGCTAGATGCACTTCTGGCATATTTAAAGATCGCTAAAACCGAAACTGGCATTTCTAAACAAAATTTATTAGAAGTAAGTGGGAGCGGACAGGCTGCTTTAAAAGCATTGATTGATAAAGATATATTTATAGTTGAAAAGAGGCAGGTAAGCAGATTGTCTGAAGCAAAAGATGAGTTTGAAGTTAACTTTAAACTTAGCGATGCGCAACAAAATGCATTAACTGCAATTGAGACTCAGTTTTTGCAGAAAGATGTTGTTTTGTTGCACGGTATTACCGCGTCAGGGAAAACACAGCTTTATATTAAACTAATAGAGCAAGCAATTTCGAGCGGTGGACAAGTACTTTTCTTATTGCCTGAAATTGCACTCACTACGCAAATCGTAGAAAGAATAAAACTGTATTTTGGAGATAAAATAGGTGTGTATCACTCCAAATTTAACGACAATGAAAGGGTTGAAATTTGGAACAAAGTATTAAATGGTTCCTATAAGGTAGTGCTGGGCGCAAGGTCGGCCATTTTTTTACCCTTTAGCGATTTGAAATTGATTGTTGTTGATGAAGAACATGAATCATCTTACAAACAGCATGAGCCGGCACCTAGATACCAGGCTAGAGATGCTGCGATTTTTTTGGCGCATCTGCATGAAGCTAAAGTTGTTTTAGGTTCGGCAACACCGTCTATCGAAAGCTATTATAATGCTAGCACCAATAAATATGGCTTGGTGAAATTGGAAGAAAGGTTTGGGGGTGTTCAATTACCAATGCAGGAAGTGGTAAGCATTGCTGAGGAAACCAAACGGAAAAAGATGACCGCCTATTTTACAAGTGTCTTGCTAGAACATATGCAAACCGCGCTTGAAAATAAAGAACAAATCATTCTTTTTCAAAATCGAAGAGGATATGCAACCATCTTAATTTGTGCTACTTGCGGCTATGCACCAAAATGTGTGAATTGTGATGTAAGCCTAACATTTCACAAAACCAGTGGCAAACTGCATTGTCACTATTGTGGCTATCACCAGAATAGTATAAATAGTTGCCCTGCTTGTGGGTCGGTTCATATTGAGCAAAAAGGTTTTGGAACGGAGAGGATAGAAGAAGAATTGGCACTTATTTTCCCTGAAGCAAAAATTGCCAGGTTGGATTTAGATAGCACCCGTTCAAAAAATGGAATGCAACAACTGATTGCTGACTTTCAAGATAAAAAGACCCAAATTTTAATCGGTACCCAAATGGTTGCCAAGGGTCTTGATTTTGATAACGTTAGTTTGATTGGCGTAATAAATGCCGATACTTTGCTAAACTATCCTGATTTTAGAGCATTTGAAAGGAGCTATCAATTGTTAGCGCAAGTAGCTGGAAGAGCCGGTAGGAGAGATAAGCAAGGTTTAGCGATTATTCAAGCTTATAGTGATTCACATCGCATCATTACACAGGTGCTAACCAACAATTATCTCGAAATGTATGGGGATGAGCTGGAAGAGCGTGAAAAATATCTTTATCCGCCTTTTACCCGGCTAATCTTTATCAATGTGAAACATAAAGATGCTAATGTGTTAAACGTTGCTGCACAAACCCTGGCCAATGCGTTAAGGGCTCAATTGGGACATCGAATTTTAGGTCCAGAACAACCCCTTGTTGCTAGAATAAGAAACTACTATTTAAAGCAGATTAGCATTAAGGTGGAAAAAAATGCCCCGATACAAAAAGTGAAGAATGTTTTAAAAGAAACGATTACTAATTTTAATACTCAAAAGGAATTTAAAAGTGTAGTGGTGCAAATAGATGTAGACCCGTATTAAAGCTATCATAATCAATTCATTCGTATTGAAGCTTAATTATTTAAGGCTTTAGCGCGCAATTGTTAGGAATAAATAGACTTAAATATGCTGGTAAAAAGCTATTTTTGGGTTAATGGCGTATAAATTTATAGATAATTATAGAGAGAGAGGAGCAAGGAAAAAGTTAGTTGTTTTGCTTAGGGAAAGAGGTATTGCAGATGAGAGGGTTCTAAAGGCAATTGGTAAAGTTCCGCGTCATTTTTTCTTTGATGAAACTTTTTGGAATCAGGCATATAAGGATATTGCCTTTCCCATAGGCGACGGACAAACGATTTCTCAACCTTATACCGTTGCCTATCAAACAGAACTGCTGCACATCCAGAAAGGAGATAAAGTGCTGGAGATTGGTACAGGGTCTGGTTATCAAACTTGTATTCTAATGGAGTT
>DATJDT010000044.1:0-10251 GCA_035497275.1 Pedobacter sp. | reverse complement strand
CAACTAAAACACCTTTTACAGCGCTATTTGGGTCTATTTCAAGACCAATGGTAGAGGCATTCTCGCAAGAAGCGAAAAGAAAAAGACTTATCAACAAGGTTAATAAGTCTAGTTTTATAAATTTCATATTTGTGTTTTATGCTACTGAAACCAATTCTTCATTAGAAATCTCTTCATAAAAATTGAAGTAGTTTTCGTAATTTTCGGTTAAATTAAAGGCTAAAGTTGGCTTATTAGAATCTTTAACAAATTTTAACACATCATTATCAACTTTTTCATCAGCTATAACGATGGCATCAGAATGAGTTATCGCACCCATATGCAGGCTGTTGCAGTCCGCATTGGTAAAGGCTTTTGTGTCCTCTTCTGTCATACCTTGCATAACTGCCTTTTTATGAAGGTCGATATTCAATTGCTCAGTAAAGCAGTTCTCATAAACAGAGTAAACAACTTTAGCATTCTTAAAAGTAGGATCGTTTTTATAAGTAGTTTTAATATAAGCAGGAACTAAAGAAGTCATCCAGCCATGACAATGTACAACGTCTGGAGCCCAACCTAATTTTTTAACAGTCTCTAATGCACCTTTGCAGAAGAAAATTGTTCTTTCGTCATTATCTGCGTAGAACTTGTTTTCCTTATCCCTAAAAACATACTTGCGTTGAAAGTAATCTTCATTATCTAAGAAATATACCTGCATACGTGCAGAAGGGATGGAAGCAACTTTGATGATTAACGGATTATCGTTGTCGTCAATAATAATGTTCATCCCCGATAAACGAATCACTTCGTGCAATCTATTCCTACGCTCATTAATGTTTCCAAACCTAGGCATCAAGATGCGGATTTCAAATCCTTTTTCTTGCATTGCTTGAGGTAATTGACGAGTAATTTCTGAAATTTTAGTTAGTTCGAGGAAAGGCGACATCTCGTGTGTAACAATCAGTAGCTTCGTTTTTGCCATCTCCATATTCAATATTAAATTATGTTAATTTAAAGATTATCAAGGTGCAAAGGTACGAATAATATTAATAATTATCAATAACTTGTGCAATAGGCTTTGTAAGTTTTAGATTATTGTTCAACTTTGCGCCTTTTATAATTCTAGGTAATTTGGAAATTGTTCACACCATTTCAGCATTAAAAATGCTGCTGACGCCTTTGAAAGAGGCTAAACATAAAATAGCGCTTGTTCCAACAATGGGGGCATTACATAAAGGCCATCTGTCTTTAATTAAGATTGCACAACAACAGGCCGAAATTGTTGTATGTAGCATTTTTGTTAACCCCACTCAATTTACAGATCCTAAAGATTTAGAAAAGTATCCCAGACCTTTAGCGCACGACATCAAAATGTTAAGCGATGCAGGGTGTAGCATCGTATTTATGCCTGCTGTTAAAGAAATGTATCCTTTATTTCCCAAAACCGAACAGTGGCACGTAGACTTAGGCCCGGCAGAGTTCTTATTAGAAGGTGAGTTTAGAAAAGGCCATTATCAGGGAGTAACCCAAATCGTTAAAAAACTGTTTGATGCAGTAAGTCCAGATGTTGCATTTTTTGGTCAAAAAGATTTTCAACAGGTGTTGATGATCAAGAACATGGTTAAAGTATTTGATTTAAGTGTTGAAATAATTTCTTGCCCCATTATTAGGGAAGAGGACGGACTAGCGATGAGCTCTAGAAATATTCATTTGTCGGAAACAGATAGAGCAAATGCATTAATATTAAGTAAAGCACTGCAGTATGTAAAAGATCATTTTGATGAATCGGATATCGAGGCGCTACTAGCGGAAGCCAAATGGATGATTAACAACACTACCGGTGTGGTGCTCGATTATTTTACCATCGCTGATGGGGATACCTTATTGCCAATTGTAGATAAAAACGCTAAAAATAGCGTTGCATTGGTTGCCGCAAAGGTTGGAGAAACCAGGCTGATTGATAATATGCTTTTGTAGTATATAGTACTTAGTATAATCCCAAAATCATATTAAGAAGAGTTATCTAAGTACTAAGCACTAAATACTAACTACTTTTACTAACTTTGCCGCATGATTATCGAGATTCTAAAATCGAAAATACACCGTGTTAAAGTAACACAGGCAGAATTGAACTATGTTGGCAGTATCACAATTGATGAAGATCTACTAGATGCAGCAAATATTATCCCAAATGAGAAAGTTCAGATCGTGAACAATAACAATGGCGAAAGGTTCGAAACCTACGCGATTAGGGGTGAACGTGGTACAGGTACCGTTTGTTTAAATGGTGCAACTGCTAGAAGAGTTCAGGTTGGTGATATTTTAATTATCATGTCTTATGGTTCTTTACCGATAGATGAAGCCAAAAAATATAAACCAATTTTGGTTTTCCCAGATGATAATAACAAACTGCTTAAGTAATAGATAGCTCTTAATTAGCTCTATTTTCTTCGTCGCTCTTTTTGTTTTCCCTAGCTTTATAAGTCGAACTACCAAAATTATAGGTTAAACTAAATACGAGTCGCTGGCTTGCGAAATAATGGTAAAAATCGTTATTGAACATTGTTTTATCCCGGAAGATAAGCCTTCTTTTGATGTTGTCGAATGCATCATAAAGTGTAAGCCTCGTGTTTAGTTTATTCTTTAGCCATGCTTTTTGAAGTCCAAAATCAATCCCATACACAGGCTTCATCATGTAAAGCCCATTCCCACTTTTTGATTCATAAGTATAGCTAATATCCAATAACCACTCTTTCAAGCTAAAAACTTGACTTCCATTAAGTGTATAGTTATAGATGGGTATTTGATAAATGTTCCCAAAATAAGGCCTTAATTCCCTATTGTAATACAAGCCTGCATTGTTATTCATTCGCCACCATTTGTTAAGTGTGATTGGCAAGCTCACCAGGATGTTGGCAAAATCTCGATAAGGGATGTTTCGACCTAAAAAAATCAACTCGTTCGTCTCCGGGTTGTATTCGGGATAGCGCTCCATAGGGTTAGTCTCCCGACCAGCATTTAAGGAGATATTTAACGCCTTCCTACTGAAAGATAAGGCTAGAAGGTTTGTTGTGGAAGGTTGTAAATAGGGATTGCCTATCCAATAGTGACGTGGACTGTAATAAAAACGGAAAGGATTTAGTGCTGCAAAGGTTGGTCTTGTCAACCGTCTGCTGTAACTGAACGTAAGCTGCTCATCCTTGTTAATCGCATAAGTTACACTCAAGCTCGGCAACCACTTCAAGTAACTTCTTTCGGTAATTAGGCTAGTAGTGATAGAATTAGCCTCAGTATTTGTATGCTCTGCTCTTAAACTCACACGATAATTGAATTTTTTCCAACTGACGATATATGACACATAACCCGCTGCAATATACTCTTGATATCGAAATTGATTGCTGCGCTTAGGGTCTAAGCTAAAAACGGTGTTGCCTAATGTATCATATCGGAGATTGTTTTGAGTGGTCGTATAAGCAAATTTACCGCCAAACTCCAGCGTGCCTACGTTCATATTTTGAACATAATCTGCTTGAGCCACACGGATTAAGATATTGTTTCTCGATTTAGTCTTCCAATAGTTGAGCAAAGTATTGGTAAAATCATTGCGGTTCTGAATGTCTTCTGTCTGTCTATTGTCGACCTGCGCAAATGAAGCGATTAAATGAAGTTCGCTGTTTTTAAACGCTGCATCGTAATTGAGACCTCCGGCATAATTATGCTGCTTCGGGAATGCATCGTTATTGCTTTTAATAAGCCCAACTATATTACTTAAATCGGGGGTTTGGGTAATTAGCAAATTGCGTGATGTCGCATTTCTATCTATCTGGAAGTTACGCACAAAAGTTTCTATGGTTTGCCTTTTTTTAAGCTCATAAGAGATTTTTGCCTGTACATTGTAATTCTGATTTGCTGTAGCTGTCCGCGTGTCGGTAGTCATTGCATTTGCATCGGGCAAATATTGTAATGCATGGTATTTGTAAAATGTGCTTCCGGTAGTATGGCCCAGCTTCAGATCGTAGATAAAACGTTTTGATTTATAAACGAGCGACAAATTGTTGTCTAGTAAGCTATAATTGTTCCGCTGAAAACGGCCATTGTAAACTCCTCTTAAACCTAAAGATTGATGCCTCTTCAGCTTTACATCGATAATACCCTGATATTCGCCATCGTATTTTGAAGAAGGTTGGTTGATCATTTCGATGGATTCGACCATGTCGGGCGATAAACTGCTTAGATAAGTTTGGATTTCGTCATTGTTCATGTTAGCGGGTTTTCCATCAATGAACAAAGTAGGAGTTGCACGGCTCGCTAGTTGCATGGTGCCATCTTGATTAACCTGTAAGCCGGGGAGCTTTTTGAAAACATCTAATAAATTGGAGGCCGACTTAAAGAATGCATTATTTGCAACACCAATTTTAAGCTGCCCATTTTGAGTACGGAAGTTTGGGGTCCCGCCTGCTATCGTGACTTCATTTAGCAAATTTAGGTCTTCAACTAACGCAATATCTCCAAGTATGATAGTTTGTAAATCGGTATCACCAATAGAAATGTTACGGGTATTTTTTTGATAACCGAGCAATGAAAAAGATATGGTGTATTTACCTTTTCCAATGTTTTTTAATTCGAAGTTGCCTGAGGAATCGCTCATTAAACTTTTAACCTGGGTTGTATCATGTTGATCGATCAACATGATATTTACGTAAGGAAGGTAACCTTTTTGATCTACAGTTCTTCCTTTAAGAAGAACTTGGGAATAAACATTGACGTTTAACAGTAGTAACGAAAAAAAGAATAGAAGTCGGCTATTGAACATATACTTGGGTTTTGAATATCCCAAATGTATTTAGCTCAGGTGTGGAAGTGGTTTTGATTTTTAAAATCAGGAGTTCGGAATTATAAATTCAGACTTACCGATTCTTTATAAAGTGTTGGCGTTGTGTTTTTAAGTTTTTTGAAAGCGCTGTAAAAGGTAGACTTAGAGTTGAAACCAACTTCGTAACCAATAGCTTCTAATTTGATCATGTTGTCGTTCGCAATGCGTTCACAGGCTTCATTAATTCGATATTCATTAATGTAAGTTGCAAAGCTTTTGTTCAAGTTGTCGTTAAGCAGTTGCGAAAGCTGATGTGCAGAAACATTGATTTTTCGGGCAAGGTCACTTAACTTAAGGTCTGGGTTCTTGTAAAGTTCTTCTTCCGTAATAATTTTCCGGAGCTTTTCTGTTAGGTTATGAGCTTGCTCATTGGCAATTTTCTTATTGGCATACCGTATTGTGTCTGGTAGTGAAGAAAAAAGATTGGAGGTTTTCCTCCTGCTTACGAACATGAAAAGATTAACATAAAGAATAAGAGAGAAACATAAAGCTCCACTAATACAAGGGCCATTAAAAAAGTCAAAAATGGATAATTTAAATGCTATAGGAATGATCGTATTACCAATAAATACAGATAGTATCAATGTTTCAGTTGAGCTCAGTTTTTCTGCTTTAAGAAAAAGCTTTGCTAATAGATTTCTTAATAACCAGCCCGACAATATTAAATAAACAACAAACTGGACCGAAATTATGGTGCCGATATATTTATTCCATATGTCGGGGTTATCGTTATAAGGTACAATGAGTATGGCGCTTATAATTGCTAATCCCCAAAACAGATAGGTACCCACTCGCATTTTATTATTTTTCAAATCTTTATCAAGAGTCGATTTAATAAAGTAAAAAAGCGAAGGGCCCACAAAAGAGCTTCCCAACACGCCTATTTCGATATAAATACCAGGCAAGGTGGGATAGAAATAGAAAATAAAAGATTTACAGATCTTGAAGCAAATAGAAAGGAGCAGTAATCCGAGGAAAAAAGAAGCAGTCGATTTCGGTTTCTTAACGAAAAGTAGGTAGCTAGCAATGATTAAACCATTGAAAACGCCTAATGCACTAAAGAAGAATAAGATTTGCTGACCCAAGTTCATTTAACAAAAATAACAATCTAAAGTTAATACTATGTGTAAAAAATTACTATGCAACCATAGTAATTTCAAACAGAAATACTAGCTTTGCCATTCTAACCATTTATAAATTATAATTATGTTGTTTGAACTAAGCGAAGAACAATTAATGATTCAACAGGCTGCAAGAGATTTTGCCCAATTAGAATTAAAGCCTGGTGTTATTGAAAGAGATGAACATCAAAAATTTCCAACCGAGCAGGTTAAAAAGCTAGGAGAGCTAGGTTTTTTAGGGATGATGGTTGATCCAAAATATAATGGGAGTGGTATGGATGCTATTTCTTATGTTTTGGTAATGGAAGAATTATCGAAAGTTGATGCATCGGCTTCGGTTGTGGTATCTGTCAATAATTCACTGGTTTGTTTTGGATTGGAAACTTATGGAACTGAGGCTCAAAAGGAAAAATATTTAAAACCTTTAGCTGCAGGTGAAAAAATAGGTGCATTTTGTCTTTCCGAGCCCGAAGCTGGAAGTGATGCAACATCACAGCAAACTACTGCTGAGGATATGGGCGACTATTACTTGCTTAATGGGACGAAGAATTGGATTACAAATGGAAGTACAGCAAGTACTTATCTGGTAATTGCTCAAACCAACAAAGCCCTCAGACATAAAGGTATTAATGCATTTATAGTTGAAAAAGATAGTCCCGGATTTACAGTCGGTCCAAAAGAGAATAAATTAGGTATCCGTGGTTCTGATACGCACTCTCTAATGTTTAATGATGTTAAAGTCCCAAAAGAAAACCGAATAGGAGAAGATGGATTTGGATTCAAATTTGCGATGAAGACCCTAGAAGGAGGCCGGATTGGTATTGCTGCCCAAGCGCTTGGTATTGCGGCGGGTGCTTATGAGTTAGCGCTGGAATATGCAAAACAAAGGAAGTCTTTCGGTAAACCAATAGCCGAACACCAAGCTATTGCTTTTAAACTAGCCGATATGGCTACCCAAATTGAGGCAGCGAGAATGTTGGTATATAAAGCAGCTTGGTTAAAGGATCAAGGACTACCTTATGTTTTGGCAGGATCGATGGCTAAGCTTTTTGCCAGTAAAGCGGCTATGGATATTACCGTTGAAGCTGTTCAGATACATGGTGGCTATGGTTTTGTAAAGGAATACCATGTAGAAAGAATGATGCGTGATGCAAAGATTACACAAATCTATGAGGGTACCTCAGAAATACAAAAAATGGTAATTAGTAGAAGTATTTTAGGTAGTATATAGTATATAGTAAATAGTAATTAGTATATAGTAGTTAGAGATAGCGCTTTAGGTATTGTGTATAAACACCTAATCAGGGTACTTAGTACTAAGTATATAGTACTTAGACATGGTGCTTTAGGCATTATGTATACACACCTAATCAGGGTACTAAGTACTATCTACTAAGTACTAAAAATTAATCTTTCTTTACCCCAAAAATCCCATCCAGCAACATTTTAATTAGTGCTACTGCAATAGCTAAAATCGCCGCTGCTAAAAAACCACTTGTATTAAATCCCTCCATTAAATGATCAACTAATAGAACCATTAACACGGTTATAATAAAAGAAACTAAACCAAGAGTTAGAAAATTTAAAGGGAGCGTAAAAATTCTTAAAATTAAACCTAGGGTTGCGTTAGCTATGGCTATCAGCACTGCAGCAATAATTGCACTTAAATATCCGTCAACGTGTACGCCGGGAACTACATAGGCTCCGATGAGTATTGCTAAACCCATTAATAAAATTTCGACTATTGTTTTCATATGCTTAATTTAGTTAAATGTTTAAATACAAGTTATGCCTTTCTTTTGTTTTAGTTGGCTCATTGCTGGCTTGTAACACGCAAGACGCTACGCCTTTATCTATCCGGTTTTCGGCTGATAGCTCATCGATTCTTGTTTCAAACATTGAACCCGCTGCGTTATTACAGCTTAAAAATAATATAAAAACAGATACCCTGTATCAAAAAGTGGTTTCAGTTTTAGAAACTCCTGCCGATGATGATTCAACGAGTATGGAAAGAGAGTGGCCTGGTAAGTTAAGTATGCAGGGTGAAGATTTGGTTTTTAGGCCAGATAGTCCGTTTATAAAGGGGAAGAGCTATTTATTAGAAACTATTCTTAATACTCAATTTGCAGGGAAGGGCGATATTACCCGATCAGAAATAGGACATCAGGTTAAAAGACAACAGAAAATATTGAAATTTTAAAGAGAAAAGCTATACTTTGTTCGAGAGTTGTTCGGGAGTTGTTCGGGAAAAAGCATGTTTTGTTCGGGAAGTCTTCGGGAGCTGTTCGGGAAAAAGGCCTATTTGTTCGAGAAGTGTTCGAGAAGTGTTCGAGAAGGCTGGGAGAAGTGTTCGAGAAGCATTCGGGAAGCGTTCGACTAGGCATCGACTCCATCTCGAACAATTGTCGAAGCCTTCTCGAAGTTATCACGGCTGTGGTAATAAGCTGTCTCGAAGCAGATACAAATAGAGGTCGAATAACCCTATAATCATATAATCCTAAAAATCCTAGCATAATTTAATTTTTTTTCGTACATTTGCACCGTAATAGAGGATGAAGAGGGGACAGAGTCCCCTCTTTTATTTTACAAGATTTTAGGATATGCAAGTAGAAAAAAGAGTTGTAGCGCTTGTAGAGGAGAAAATTGCTGATCGCCCCGAGCTATTTTTAGTAGAGGTTAAGTTGTTGCCTAATCATAAGTTAATTATTCATGTAGATGGCGACGAAGGTATAAGCATTCAAGATTGTGCGGCAATTAGTAGGCATGTTGGCTTTCATTTAGAGGAAGAAAACTTGATTGAAAAGGCTTACAATTTAGAAGTATCATCTCCAGGTGTTGGCGAACCCCTCAAGTTAGTTAGGCAGTATAAAAAAAATATTGGCAGAGAGGTGAGCGTTAAACTAACAAGTGGCGAAAAAGTGGAAGGTGAGTTGTTGGCTGTTGATGAGCAAACTATTCTAGTTGAAGCACAAGTAAAAGAAAAAGGAAAAAAAGCTCAATTGGTAGAAACCCCTCTTGAGTTTAATAATATAGTAGAAACAAAGGTTTTAATTTCATTTAAATAAAGAATGAGCAATATTAATTTAATCGATTCATTTCAAGAATTTAAAGAATTCAAGAATATCGACCGTCCTACAGTAATTAGTGTGCTGGAAGAGGTATTTCGCAGTATGTTGCGTAAAAAATATGGAACGGATGAAAACTGTGACGTAATTGTAAATCCTGATAATGGGGATTTGGAGATTTGGCGTACCAGAAAAGTAATGGAAGATGGGTTTTCTGAAGATGACGATCTAGAGATTGAGCTTGCTGAAGTAAAGCAATTAGATCCGGATATGGAAGTTGGCGATGATTACATTGAACAAATTACTTTAGAGAGTTTTGGACGTAGAGCAATTTTAGCAGCTCGTCAAACCCTAGTTTCAAAAGTATTGGAATTAGAGAAGGACGAGATCTTTAAGAAATATAAAGATAGAGTTGGTGAGATTGTTACTGGTGAGGTTTATCAGGTTTGGAAAAAAGAAACGTTAGTATTAGACGACGAAGGAAACGAGTTGATGATGCCTAAAACGGAGCAAATTCCTGCTGATTATTTCAAGAAAGGCGATTCGGTACGTGCGGTAATTTCTAAAGTTGACATGGTTAATGCAACTCCAAAAATTATTATCTCGAGAATTGCGCCAGAGTTTTTACAACGCTTATTCGAAATTGAGGTTCCCGAAATTTTTGATGGATTAATTACCATTAAGAAAATTGTTCGCGAACCAGGAGAGCGAGCTAAGGTAGCGGTTGAGTCGTACGACGATAGAATTGATCCAGTTGGTGCTTGTGTGGGAATGAAAGGATCTCGTATCCACGGGATTGTGAGAGAACTTAAGAATGAAAATATAGACGTTATTAATTTTACCAATAATGTTTCACTATACATTCAACGTGCTTTGAGCCCAGCTAAAATTACTTCCATTAAATTAGATGATGCTACAAAACATGCTTCAGTTTATTTGAAACCTGATCAGGTTTCATTAGCGATTGGAAGAGGTGGGCATAACATTAAATTGGCAGGTAAATTGACGGGATTTGAAATCGACGTTTATCGTGAGGCTGGAGAAGAAGATGAAGATGTGGATATCGAAGAATTCTCGGATGAAATCGATAGCTGGATTATCGATGAGTTAAAAGCTATTGGTTGCGATACTGCAAAAAGTGTTTTAGCTTTATCTGTTGATGAACTGGTAAAACGTCCCGACATAGAGGAAGAAACGATTAAAGAAGTGATTA
>DATJDT010000043.1:0-1783 GCA_035497275.1 Pedobacter sp. | reverse complement strand
GGTTGACGAGCGTCGTTTCATCATTAAAAATAGATTAGAAGTTAAACCAGAAGATTTAAAACGTTACCAAGCAGGCGAACTGGTTGAACCAAAAGAACCATTGGTCTATTATATAGATCCGGCAACGCCGAAACAATACCGTAAATACATGCTTGCTGGTATCAATAGTTGGAATGAGGCTTTCAAAGGAGCTGGTTTTAAAAATGCAATTATTGGTAAAGAATGGCCTGAAAACGATAAATCGATGGATTTAGAAGACGGACGCCTTCGTGTAATCCGCTATATGGCTGCTTTTAGTCCTTTCGTTGATAATAATCAGGTAACCGACCCACGTACTGGCGAGATTATACAAACATATATCGGTTGGTCACATAGCCAAGTTAAAGTATTGCACGATTGGTATATGATACAAGCTGGTGCAGTTGATGCAGGGGCAAGAGCTATGCAGTTTAGTGACGAATTAATGGGTGCGTTAATTCAGGCAGAAATTACCCGTACGGTAGGTTTTACTTTAGGATTAACTGAGAACCTAAGAAGCAGTACAGCTGTTCCATTAGAAAAATTAAGGGATAAAAACTGGTTGGCATCACACTCATTTAATAATTCTATCATGGATTACAACCATTATAATTATGTAGCACAACCTGCAGATCAGGTTTCTCGTAAAGGCTTAATCCCTAGAATTGGCGATTATGATAAATGGGCAATCAAATGGGCCTATACTTATACTGGAGCAAAAGATTTTGAAGCTGATAAAAAGATCCGTTTAGCATGGATCGCCAACAATGCAAAGGTTGGTAATGATCTTTTATTTGGGTCTCAAGCAGCAACAACTAGTCCAAATGAAATTACTAATCCAACAGCACAATGGGAAGATCTAAGTAATAATCCCGTTAAAGCAGCATCCTTAGGAATCAAAAATTTAAAGGTAGTAATGGCCAATTTACTTAAATGGACTACTACAGACGATAATACTTATTACAATACTTCTGATCTTTATTTAACCTTGGTAAGCCAATATTCATTTTTAATGCGTATTGCTTACACGCAAATTGGTGGAGTTAATGAAGATATCAAGAGCATTGAACAGATTGGTGATGTATATACACCAGTTGCTAAAGCTACCCAAAAAGAGGCTATTGCGTTTTTAAATAATGAAGTATTTAATACACCACAATGGCTTTTTGAACCTAGTGTTTTAAATAAATTCAGAAAACCGGCTAAAAAAGAAGAAGTAACCAGGATGCAGGACAATGCGCTATTATATTTATTTGGTACTAATCGCTTATTCCGTATGAATGCCGCTACCATGCGTTTTGGAAAAGAAAAAGTTTATACAGTTGATGAAATGTTAACTGATTTAAATGCTGGACTGTTTGGAGAATTTAAAACACACCAATTGGTTGACGGGAATAAACGTTATTTACAAAAATCGGCTGTGGCATTTATGTTAAAGAGTTTAGCAGAGGGTGAAATGGTTCCTGACCCAACCAAAGATGTTCAACTTGCTGGTACCGATGTTCCTGTAGTAATGCGTTCACAATTGAATGCCTTGATGACAGCATGTAAAGCAGCTATTCCCGCTTATACTGATCCAGTTATGGTGGCACACCTTAGATATATTTCGGATAAGATTAACAATGCTTTAAATCCGAAAAACTAATAGTTAAATAGATTATCATGAAATTAAAATACATTTATATAGTATTGCTTGGATTATGTAGTACTTCGCTACTGGCTCAGCAAAAAACAGCTGCTCCTATAGCTGCAAAGGCTGATACTG
>DATJDT010000042.1:0-7220 GCA_035497275.1 Pedobacter sp. | reverse complement strand
CTTTTTTTTCCCATATTAATAATCTTCAAGCGCAGCTTTTACTTTTTCCATTAACCACATTGGTGTAGATGTTGCTCCACATATCCCAACTTTATCATTTACATTAAACCAACTTTGATCTAATTCATCAGTATTTGAAATAAAATAGGCGTTTGAATTATACTTTTTACAAACATCATATAACACTTTTCCATTAGACGACTTCTTTCCAGAAACGAAGACAATTTTATCAAAATCAGCTACAAATTTCTCTAATTCTTCATAACGATTAGATACTTGTCTACAGATTGTATCATTTGCTTTTACATCATAACCTCTATTTAACAACTCATCCTTAATTTGATAAAATTTATCAGTGCTTTTTGTTGTCTGGCTATAAAGTGTAAATTTATTTGGAAGCGCTAGCGTATCGAGTTCTGCAATATCTTGAAAAACAATTGCATTACCATTTGTTTGACCTTGTAAACCTATAACCTCTGCATGGCCATGTTTACCAAATATTAAAATTTGTTCCTCATCATCATGAGAATTCTTTATTCGATTCTGCAATTTTAGAACAACTGGACATGATGCATCGATTAACGTTAAATTATTTTCCAATGCAAGCTCATAAGTAGAAGGCGCTTCACCATGTGCCCTGATCAACACCTTTTCATTTTGTAAGCTCAACAATTGTTGATGATCTATAATCCGCAATCCTTTGGTTTTTAAACGAAGAACTTCTTCATCATTATGTACAATATCACCAAGGCAGTACAGATAATCATCTTGTTCTAAAATATCTTCTGCCATGTCAATAGCATAAACTACACCGAAGCAAAAACCTGATGATTTATCTATTGTTACATTTAAATTGTATCCCATTTTATTGCATATAATAGCTTACAAAAATACGGAAAAAGAGTTCACAAACTAAGGGTTATGGTGCTTTTTGTGATTGTTTTGATATCGCATTGACATAATGTTTGTTGTATTCACTTTTAAGCAATTGCAAACTGATATATTCTTCCGCTTGCCATTGATGTAAATATGCCTCAGCTGCTGGTTTTTGTTTATTTAAATAATCTGTTAAAATAACTGAAAAAACTAATTGAAATTGCTTTTTTGAGGCATTGATAACTTGGAGTACTCCTTTTTCAAAGCCTATATTCCTAGCATGACTCGAACGTATGCGCCCTTGAGGGAAAATTAAAACCAAGTTCCTGGGGTCATCTAATAAAGTCCCCGCATATTGCAAAGTCTCAATGACATTTTTTCCTTTATTTTCGGGAGCAAATGCACCAAAATACTTTAAATGGTTAATAGTTTGATAATCCGCACTGGTAACTAATACGTGAAACTGCTTTCTGAATACTTTTTTGTTCAATTGAAAAAGCATATATCCATCCCACCAACTAAAACGATTGGCCAACAATAATATCGCTTTATCATCCTGTATCCTTAATTCGGGATAAGTAAATTTTGAAAAATTACTTTTAAAGATAAAGCCAAAATACCACGAATAACATTTTGAAATAAAACCGTTCTTGCGTGGATGATGCATTGTTTAGCTTAAATACACTCTATCTTCCTCGCCTGCTACATCTAAAACAACATCAACTCGTTCTTTTAAAATTGTAGCTAGTTCGAGACCAACAAAATCTGTGGCAATTGGAAATATCTTATGGCTTCTATCAACCAACACTACCGTACGGATTTTCTTATGAGGCGTATTTAAAAAAACGCCTAAACCATAAGCTAAGGTTTTACCACTATTGAGCACATCATCTACCAAAATAATTACTTTGCCTGTCCAAGCAGCTTCTGGGATATCTGTTTTCGCTACCAGTTTGCTATTTAGCTTTTCAAGATCTACGCGCAGCAAGGTCACTTTAAAATCAGAAATTTCCTCGAGTACCGATTTTAATCGAAGCGCCAGCTTATAGCCTCTATCCCAAATACCCGCTAGCACAATTTCTTGCTCGTCTAAATTATCTTCTAAGATCTGATAAGCAATACGATTGATTTTTTGCGCAATTTGGTTTTTATCAAGAACAAGTACTTGTGATTCGGCCATTGGTATTTATTTTTCCTATACAAAAGAACGATTTTAGCCCTCAAAAACAAACATTAAAAAAAATATTTTCAAATTGTGCAACTTTTAAGGTAACACATGCGTCTAATGATTAAACCTTAAAGAAACACTATGAACTTCAAAAAAATACTCCGACCAACTTTGGCCCTATTTACATTAGTTTGCATTAACTATGCGACTGCAACTGCGCAAGATAGCAAAACTGTTCCAGTTAAAAACTTTAATGGAATAACTGTAAGCAGTGGGATTGATCTTTATTTAACTCAGGGCTCGAACGAAAATCTAACGATCAAAGGAAGAAATGATGTAATCGAAAATGTTATTGTAGAGCAAAATGGAAGTGATGTTTTGATTAAATACAAAAGTGGGATGAATTGGAGCAGTTTGTTTAAAAACCAAAGCATTAAAGTATATGTAAATTATAAAAGTTTAAAAAGATTAGCTGCATCGGGCGGATCTGATGTTTATACCCAAAACACTTTAAAGACTGACATTTTAAGTTTAACTGCGAGTGGCGGCTCTGACTTAAAACTTGCGCTAACCTGTAAAGATTTAAGTTTAACTATTAGTGGAGGAAGTGATGCCGAGCTTAAAGGGAATGCCGAAAATTTAAAAGTAACCGCTAGTGGCGGCTCTGACATAGATGCTTTTGGATTTCCAGTTAATTATGCAAAAGCTACAGTTAGCGGCGGTAGTGATGCAAATCTTTTTGTAAACAAAATATTGGAAGCTGGGGCAAGTGGTGGAAGTGACGTGAATTATAAAGGAAATGCTTCGTTAAAGAAAACAAGTAGCTCTAAAAGTGGTGATGTAAACCACATAAGATAATAATTAGTTTAGTTTAGTTTAAAGCCAATACTGTGGATGCAGCATTGGCTTTTTTTATATTATTAACCCTTTGGATATGGAAAATATACAAAATTGGCCCCTTCTGGAACTACTACGAAAACGCACATATAGCTTTCTGGCTTTTTATAGCTTTTTAAAAAATGTTCTTTCTTTTCCGGATTAATTATTCCTTTTTGAATAAACTCTTCAAGTGTAGAAGCTTGAATAGTCCAATCTGTATTTAAATCCGACCTGTTCAAAATCAATTCTCCAATATTTACTTCGTGTTGATGCGCAATAAAAATTGGATATGAGGATATCCCTTCCACAATAATCTCAACCGCTACCTCTTTAATAGACTCAGCGTAAAATAACAGATCTTTCTCCAAACTTACGAGTGGACTCTTCTTTTGTTCTTTAGGCTTATTGTCTCCGTCTTCACTAAGGTTGCCTAATAATTCTTCAGCGTTCATAAATTTATTTTAATGGCTATCATTTTCTCGTAATTGCAAAAGAACAACATTCTCTACATGTTGTGTATGCGGAAACATATCAACTGGTTTAATTCGCATTACCTCATACTTTTCTTTTAGTAATGCAAGATCTCTCGCCTGGGTGGCAGCGTTACAACTTACATAAACAATCTTCTCTGCCTCCATTTCCAATAAACGTTCTACCACATCGGTATGCATCCCAGCACGTGGAGGATCAGTAATTACAACATCTGGCTTCCCATGTTCGGCAATAAATTCTGCTGTTAAGATATCTTTCATATCACCAGCATAAAATATCGTGTTGTTAATCTCGTTTAACTCAGCATTGAATTTCGCATCTTCAATAGCAGTAGGTACATATTCAATCCCTACCACCTGTTTAACGCTACCTGCAATAAAATTGGCAATTGTTCCAGCGCCCGTATATAGGTCGTAAACCAATTCATCTCCTTTAAAACCCGCAAACTCTTTAGTGATCTTATAAAGTTCGTAAGCTTGATCAGAATTTGTCTGGTAAAAAGATTTTGCACCAATCTTAAATTTAACTACTCCATCTTTTGCTCCTTCAACCGGCATTTGTTCAAAGATGTGATCTCTTCCTGAGTAGACCATTACCTCTTGATCGAATATGGTATCGTTTTTCTTTTGGTTTAAAATGTAAAGTAAGGAGGTTATTTCGGGAAATGATGCTTTTAGATGCCCCATTAATCCATCAATTTGTTCTTGCTCAGCGTAGGCGAAAACTACCACCACCATTATCTCACCTGTTGAAGATGTTCTAATAATTAAATTCCGTAAAGCGCCCTCGTGGTTACGCAAATCATAAAAACTTAACTGATGTTGCAATGCATACTCGCGTACGGCTAATCGTAGTTTATTGCTTGGTTCTGCCTGTAAATAACAATGCTCTACATTTAAAATTTTATCAAAACGTAATGGAACATGGAAACCCAGTGCATTCATCTCCCGCCCTTCTTCTTCGAAGTTCATATCATTGGCATCAAGCCATCTTTTGTTAGAAAAAGTATATTCTAATTTGTTGCGATAATATTGATTAGCTGCAGAACCTAAAATTGGTTCCATTTTACTTGTATCAATTTTAGCTAAGCGTTGAAGCGCAGCTTCTACGTTCTTATGTTTAAATCGTAATTGAGCATCATAATCCATATGCTGCCATTTACATCCTCCGCAGGTTCCAAAATGACTACAGAAAGGCTCTCTACGGAATTCCGATTTTGATTGGAGATTTTCAATAATTGCCTCGGCAAAGTTCTTCTTTTTCTTCACCACACGGATGTCTACAACATCCCCCGGAACTGCCTTATCTACAAAAATTACCAAATCATCAGCCTTGCCAACACCTTTACCTTCTTCGGCGATATCAATAATGCTTAATCCGGTAATCCTCATTGGTTCAGCATTTCTTCTGTTTCTACTCATTGCTGCAAAGATAAGGATAATATTGGGAGTGGGAAAGCTGGGAGAGCTTGAATTGGTTAACTGTTTGCCCCTTGTAAGAGCCTCCATATACGTAACGTTAATATTAAACCAATATCGAATTAAAGCAAGGAGATTAGCGCATCATCCTAACACCTTTTATTTACTAAAAATCTTTAAGATAAACCCAAATAAACCTCGCCCTAAATTAAAATCTACATCGAACTTCTCATCAACGCTTACCGAAATTTCTAACACTTCAACGCTCATAACATTATGATTGAATTTAATCAAATATAACCAAATATATACCAAATACCAAAACGGTATACGTTATCCAAATATTTAAAGGCAGTATGAAAGCTTAGCAAAAAGAAAGGGAAATAATTATCGATAGATGGTTACAGAGCCGCCTTTACTAGATAGGGCAATAGTTCTTTTTGAAAGGTAACGAAGTTCTTCCTTACATCGGCATCACTTACCGATGTAAAGGCAAATGAAAATACAATACTTTTACTCGCCTTTAATAAGAATGCTAATCCTCCTCTTCGCGCAGGGTTTTTCTTAAAATGATCTAGCTCTAAATAGGCTGATAACAACAATGCTTCCAGTTGATCAGATAAGTGTTTTAAAAACTCCTGAGAGTTAGTATTTTCACGAACAAAGTCCCAGCCGATAAATTCATTGCACACGGTATACGACAACCTGCATGTTTTCATTACTAAAGCTGTTAAATGTTCTTCTTCATTGGCATACTGAACTTTATTACTTATTATTTCGTGAAGGTTAACATCCAAATAATCCATTAATATAGCATCTAAAACCTGCTCCTTACTATCGAAATATTTGTAAATTGTTGCCTTGGCGATTCTTGCCTTTTTAGCGATCTCATTTACGCTGGTTTTATGGTAACCATATTTTCTAAACAGCTCTTTAGCTGCTCTGATAATGCTTTCTTTTATTTTCTCTGGTTCCATTAATTAGTAACGCGTAAAGTATATCCGGAAATGGTAACACTATATTGCTTTAATGCTTTTTTGGCTGGCGCTTTAGCAGGGCCACCATCAATCAAGTTAAATTTTGCCCCACTTTTTTCGTCCAAAGCAGTCAGCCCGCCCGTTTCGATAATTACGGCATTTTTTTCCTCGGGGTTTACCGTACTGCATCGGTCAAATGCTGCGTAAGAATTATCTGCTCTACGGCAAATTATTAATCCTGCGATACCATAACCGTCTATGATAACTGATCCACCGGCACTACTGATCCTATTTAAGCGCGGATCGGTTATTGGCGCGCTAAAATTTACAGGTAAATTAGGCAAATAGTCTTCCTTCGCGCAAGAAACGCAAAGGAATAGCATCATTAAACCTAAAAACCTATTCAACATTATAGAATTACCGTTTTATATTGTTTTAAGAACCTAACATCATTCTCTGAAAATAAACGCAGATCTTTAATTTCGAATTTTAAATTGGCGATACGCTCAATCCCCATACCGAAGGCAAATCCACTGTATTTTTTAGAATCGATCCCACAATTTTCCAAAACATTGGGATCCACCATTCCGCAGCCTAAAATCTCTACCCAACCACTGTATTTACACATTTGGCATCCATCTCCCTTACATATAGTACAGGAAATATCCATTTCAGCAGAAGGTTCGGTAAAAGGAAAATATGATGGACGGAAACGAACTTTAGTTCCCTCTCCGTATAATTCCTGAACAAAATAAAATAAGGTTTGCTTCAAATCTGCAAAGGACACATTTTCATCTACGTATAGGCCTTCAACTTGATGGAAAAAGCAATGGGCTCTGGCCGATATAGCTTCATTGCGATATACTCGACCTGGCATCAACGCTCTAAAAGGAGGTTTTCCAGCTTCCATCATTCGTACCTGTACCGATGAAGTGTGGGTACGTAAAGCGATATCTCCGTTTTCACCACCTTTTTTAATAAAGAAAGTATCCTGCATATCCCTTGCCGGATGTTCTTCAGGAAAGTTCAACGCAGAAAAATTATGCCAATCATCCTCAATTTCTGGCCCTTCTGCAACACTAAATCCAAGTTTATTAAAAATTTCAATAATTTCTCTTCTTACCAATGCCAATGGATGTCTAGCGCCAACCTCGAAGCCTTCTCCAGGTAGTGTTAAATCTAATCCAGCGTCTTCAGTCTTAAGTCCTGAATCCGAAATTAAATCATTTAAAGTTGCGTATTTAGCCTCAGCAAGCTGTTTAAATTCATTTAAGACTTTACCTAAAACCCTCTTCTCTTCTGGAGAAACAGCTTTAAATTGGTCAAAAACATCTTTTATGATTCCCTTTGTACCTAAAAAACGAATTCTGAATTGTTCTAACTCATCAGCATTCGAAGTATCAAATGCAT
>DATJDT010000041.1:0-1664 GCA_035497275.1 Pedobacter sp. | reverse complement strand
GCAAGATAGGGATGGCCAAAATTCTATTAACCCAAATGAGCTAAAAAATGGCGGATCCCTATTGCCCTTAGGCAGTGATAAAGACCATGGAAGCCACAAAGGGTATGGATTAAGTGCAACTGTCGATATTTTATCAGCTGTATTATCTGGCGCTAATTATGGTCCTTGGGTTCCTCCTTTTGTATCTTTTTTGGAACCACCAACAGATCCAGTTGGCGAAGGAATTGGCCACTTTTTAGGAGCCATGCGCATAGATGGATTCAGACCGGCTGAAGATTTTAAGGCACATTTAGATAATTGGATTACTCGGTTTAAAAGTGCCAAAACTATTGATCCAAATAAAAAGGTTATTATTCCTGGCGAACCGGAGCATGACTTTGAAGTAGAAAGAAAAGTAAGCGGAATTCCAATTATTGATGTAGTGGTGAATGACTTAAACTTGCTGGCTGAAAAGCTTGGTGTAGCTAATTTGAGCTAACATTATTTATTCGAATTGACAGTGTTCTACAACCAAACTAGCAGCTGCTAATAATTCTGCATTGTCTACCAATGTAGATAATGAAATGGTTGTTTGTTCGGCAATCCGCGGTATACAAAATTCATTAATCGCTTGCTGTATTGCGGGAAGTAACATCTTGCCTCCCCTAGCCCCCCTTCCACTAAGTACAATACATTCTGGATTTAAAATATGGATTAATGTAGACAAACCCTTTCCCAATTGAAAGCATGCAACAGACAATATCGAGATTGCCAAGGGGTCTTGTTGAACGACGGCATCTAAAAAATGATCGCAAGGATGTTTTGATTTATCTTTAAAAAGCTTTTTCATACTTGATTGGGCTCCTGCAGCTAAGGCTGACTTTGCCTTTTCAACCATCACCAATAAAGAGGTATCTACTTCTAAGCAACCTCTTTTACCGCATGAACATAAATTATTACTTTTTGAAAGTGGGATATGGCTAAATTCCCCTGCATAGCCCGTACTTCCCCTATAAAGCTTTCCATTGATAATAATTCCCAAACCCGTACCCCATCCAACATTCACTACCAAAACATCTCGCATTCCTACTGCCTCTCCAAAATGGAGCTCTGCCAAGGTGATCAAACTCGAGTCATTGTCGATAAAAACGGGAAGAGCTAGTTCTTTCATAAGGAAATCGCCAACACTGGAGCCATTGGGTGTAGGCAAATAAGAATTATTAATGCCCTTTTCACCATTTACCAGCCCAGGCATTCCAATCCCCACACCTATTAAAAATTGCTTATCAAAACCAGATCTTTGGATACAGCCATTGATAAAACTAACAAGTTTACTAATAGCCTGCTCATCTTCACTTATATTCAAAGTAAGGAGCTGAAGAGGCATCACAACCTCATTAGCTAAATTGTAGATCACAAGCCGAGTAATAAGCTGATCCATTGCAACTGAAACAATATATTTCTCTTTAGCTGGGTTTAATAAAAACATTAAAGGGCGACGACCACCTGATGAAGGCGCCAGGCCCTTTTCTATAACGTATTTCTCGGTAATTAATGAATTAACTGTTGCAGTTACTAATGGTAAACTCTTTTGAGTCAGTTTACTTAAGTCGGTTAAAGAAAGTGTCCCCTTATAATAAAGATACTTAATTATATCCGTCTTTAAACGCTGGGATCGGAAGAGC
>DATJDT010000040.1:0-2390 GCA_035497275.1 Pedobacter sp. | reverse complement strand
AGAGAAGCCGAGATATCTGATGGGCGTAGGTACGCCAATTAATATTTTGGAAAATATTGCGTTAGGTATAGATATGTTTGATTGTGTAATGCCTACCAGAAATGCAAGAAACGGAATGTTATTTACTAGAAATGGCATCATTAACATAAGCAATAAAAAATGGGAGAATGACTTTTCTCCAATTGATGCAGATAGCGACCTTTACGCTGACCAAGTTTACTCAAAAGCCTATCTAAGGCACTTAATGCACTCAAAAGAAATACTTGGCGCCCAAATTGCCACATTACATAATCTGCATTTTTATCTATGGCTGGTAAATGAAGCTCGAGAAAAAATAATAGCTGGTGAATTTTACGCTTGGAAAAACAAAATGGTTGGTATATTAGGTAATAAATTATAAATGAACTTCTTCCGCAAGCGCTTAAAAATTATTGATGCCTTTATTATTGGCAAATACTTGGGTACTTTTATCTATACCCTTGTGCTGTTTGTGGTTATTATTGTAATTTTTGACTTATCTGAAAAGCTGGACGACTTTTTAGAAAGCAATATGAGTATCTGGGAAGTTCTTTCTAAATATTACGCGGGCTCTATTCCTTTTTATGTGAATATGCTATCTCCCCTGATCAATTTCATTGCCGTTATTTTCTTTACAGCTAAAATGGCTGATCAAACAGAAATTGTACCTATTTTAAGCGGAGGAGTGAGTTTTAACAGGTTTTTAAGGCCCTATTTTATCTCGGCATTCATCATATTTTCAGCGAACTTACTCTCTAACCTGTATGTATTGCCCTATACAAATAGAATCAAGAATAAGTTTGAAAATGAGGTTGTCAATAAAAAGGATCCTTATACCAAGGAAAAGATACATATGAAACTAGATAGTAATACCTATATTTTCATCAATTCCTTTGACAACAAAACAAATGTGGGATATCGTTTCACATTGGATAAATTTAAAGGTGATGTGCTTCAAAAGAAATTAATGGCGCAAACAATAAAATGGGATACATTAAAGCGAAAATGGACCTTATCAGACTATTCCGTAAGAAATATTGATGGCTTGAAAGAAAAAATGATCTATGAAAATAGTGTACCTAAAGACACAACACTAGATATGAGACCAGATGATTTTTCTGCCTATGGAAACATATTTGAGAGCCTAAGTAATAAAGAACTATCAGATAAAATTACCAAGGAAAAAATTCGGGGTTCTGGTGTTATGAACGATTTGTTGTTCGAACAATATAAACGTTGGCTACAACCATTATCTGCTTTTGTGCTAACCTTAATCGGGGTCGCTTTGTCCTCGCGCAAAGTTAGAGGGGGCGTTGGCCTTCCGCTCGGAATTGGCATATTTCTGAGCTTTACCTACATAGTTTTCAATCAATTTGCTAAAATGTTCTCCACTAAAGGCGGCCTTCCACCACTAGCAGCAATCCTTTTACCTACCATTTTCTTTGGCATTTTAGGCTTTTACCTACTTAAACGAGCACCAAAGTAATGGATGATCTGCAAAAAACTACGGCCAACCAAAAAAATCTCATCATACTACACTTAACAGTATTTGTATGGGGATTTACAGGCATCTTGGGCGCATTAATTAGCATTAATGCGGTACAAATGGTTTGGTACAGAGTTTTAATTGCCAGCATAAGTTTGTTCGCCTATTTTTTATGGAGCAAAACAGACATCAAGGTATCTAAAAAGCAATTCTTACAATTTTTCTTTACAGGCAGTATCGTAGCCATACATTGGATATTTTTTTTCCATGCAATTAAAGTTGCGAATGTATCTGTGAGCTTAATCTGCCTCTCCTCTGTAACCTTATTTATTGCTATTTTAGAACCAATTGTTAAAAAGCAAAACATCTCCAAAGGTGATATATTTATCGGCTTGG
Source organism: Pedobacter sp. (assembly GCA_035497275.1). GTDB lineage: Bacteria > Bacteroidota > Bacteroidia > Sphingobacteriales > Sphingobacteriaceae > Pedobacter. Next base: position 490 of record DATJDT010000040.1, on the reverse strand, counting down.
TGATTATTATGGGGATTTATCTCATCTTCAAATTCGAATCTAAATACACAACTGGTATCATCTTTGGCCTCTCTTCGGCAGTAGCAGCAAGCGTTTTTTCTACGGTAAACTCTACGTTAGTGCAGAAAACAAACCCTAGTATTATTGGATTTTATGAGCTTTCTGGAGCGTTCTTTTGGATTAGCATTTATCGATTATTCGATGGCAGTTTAGCACAGGAGGCCTTTAATTTAAGCTTAATGGATTGGTTCTATTTAATTGTTTTAGGCACCATCTGTACAGCTTTGGCTTATGTAGCCGGCGTTGGTGTTATGCGAACCTTATCGGCTTTTAGGGTTGCCTTAATTACTAATTTAGAGCCTGTATATGGCATTATCTTGGCCTTTATCTTCTTTGGTAGCAGAGAGCAGATGACCGGCGGTTTTTACTTCGGTTCGTTGTTAATTTTGGGGGCTGTATTCTTATATCCACTCTATAAAAAGAGAAAAAA
>DATJDT010000039.1:0-9541 GCA_035497275.1 Pedobacter sp. | reverse complement strand
AATTAAGTCACCAATTGGTTCATAATCGAAAGGAAATCCCTGTTGGGGCGATCGATTTAGTGCAAGATCACAAACAGCAACTAATTGGAATCTCTCCGTTTGCCCAACACCATTATAAGCTTTATCCCTTAGCAAAAATGGAGGTGGTTGTTGGCAGCTTGGCTAAACTGGGCTATCAAATTTTTATTTTTGGTGGGGGAGATAGAGAGCAAGATTTGGCAGAGAGATGGCAAAATCAATTTCCCAATGTTAAAAACTTAATTGGTAAATTCACATTGAAGGAGGAATTAGCTATCATTAGTCATTTAGATTTAATGCTTAGCATGGATTCAGCAGGTATGCATATGGCATCATTAATGGGCGTTCCGGTAGTTTCTATTTGGGGGCCAACACATCCATATGCTGGCTTTTTAGGTTACGGACAACAATTGGAAGATTGTATTCAAATAGACCATCCGGCTAGGCCCAGTTCTATTTATGGTAATAAACCTTGTTTATGTGGATCGGAGCCTTGCATAGAACTTATTGAGCCCATAGTTGTTATAAACAAAATACAAGAGAAATTAAGTTATGGCTAAGCGGTTAATATTAATACGACATGCAAAATCTGATTGGGCAAATCCAGGCTTGAAGGATTTTGACAGACCTTTAAATAAAAGAGGTAACTTAAACGCTCCAGAAATGGCACAAAGACTGGTAAATCAAAAGATCCGTCCGAACTTAATAGTGAGTAGTCCTGCACTGAGGGCATTAACTACGGCCAAGTACTTTGCGAAGGCTTGGGAAATTGAGGAGAAAGCTATTCAAACTGAAAAGCACATTTACGAAGCAGGTATCAAAACACTCCTCACTATTGTTAATGGATTTGATGATAAGTTTGAAACCATTGCAATGTTCGGCCACAATCCTGGCTTTACAGATTTCGCAAATTACCTGAGTGAGGTAGAAATTTATAATATGCCTACTTGTAGTGTGGTAATGTTGGAATTTCCTTTTGAAAGTTGGGAAATGGTTAGCGCTCAAACTGGCAAAATTTTGTTGTTTGATTATCCCAAGCTTGAAAGCAATCATGATTAAAAAGAATATTCCATTTGATTTTATCTTTGATCATTTAATTAAAAGCCAAATTGAGGTTAAACCCATGTTTGGCTTTTTTGCTGTTTATAGCTACGGCAAAATCATTTTGGTACTTAGACAAAGAGCCGATAAGCAAGCGTTAAATGGAATATGGGTAGCTGTTGATCCACAGCACTTATCTTCCATTAAAACTGATTATCCGAGCCTAATCGATCTTCCAATCGTGGAAGGTAGTAGGTTAAAGAAATCTACTTGGCTAATGATCAATGAATTTGCAAATGATTTTGAAGAAATAGCTATTAAATTGTGTAATTTAATCGAAAGCAATGACCTTCGGATAGGCCATCGTGTTAAAACTTTAAATGTTTAACGGTTAGTCCGCCATTAATCAGTTGTTTTAATGAATCAATCCCTATCCTTAAGTGGGTCTCTACGTAGTTAGTAGTTACTGAGCTATCACTTTCGGCTGTTTTCACACCTTCAGGAATCATTGGTTGGTCGGATACTAACAACAATGCTCCGGTTGGAATCTTATTAGCGAATCCGGTGGTAAAGATTGTTGCCGTTTCCATATCTACTGCCATTGCTCTTAAACTCTTTAAGTATTTTTTAAATTCCTTATCGTGTTCCCAAACCCTTCTGTTTGTTGTATAGCAGGTTCCCGTCCAATAATCTCTAGCATGATCTCTAATGGTAGTTGAAATCGCTTTTTGCAAGGCGAATGATGGTAGGGCAGGCACTTCTGCAGGTAAGTAGTCGTTAGAAGTTCCCTCGCCTCGAATGGCAGCTATCGGTAGGATTAGGTCTCCCAATTGGTTTTTCTTCTTTAGACCGCCGCATTTCCCTAAAAACAGCACTGCTTTCGGGCTGATTGCAGTTAGTAGATCCATCATTGTTGCAGCAAGGGGGCTACCCATTCCGAAATTGATGATCGTGATTCCGTTTGCTGAACAACTTTGCATGGGTTTATCTAAACCTAAAATGGGAGCATTTTCATTCCACTCAGAGAACATGCTTAAGTATTTACTGAAATTGGTTAATAAGATGTATTTTCCAAAATCCTCTAATGGTCTGCCTGTATAACGGGGAAGCCAGTTCCTTACAATATCGTCTTTTGACTTTAACCCTGATTTAACTGGACTCTCTACTTCTTTTACTTTCTTAGCTTTTGCTACAATTTTATCGTCTTTTTTGACATCCTTTTCTTCATTCATAGTGTACTGCTTTTTATAAATATATTGATTTTTTTGGAGTTTGGCTTATGGTTAATGGTCTATAGTGGTTAAAAAAAATCCCCTAGTTTTGCTAGGGGATTTCTTATGCTGCTTTTAATTTTTTAAAATCTGCTTTTTCAAACTTTTCCAATGCATAGGCTAAGTTGATATGCAGCTCTTTCACACTGCTGTCTGAAGGAGTGTCATACATCGCATCGAGCATGATGGCTTCGCATATAGATCTTAATCCGCGCGCTCCAAGTTTGTATTCCATGGCTTTATTTACGATGAAATCCAATACTTCATCATCAAAAACCAATTTCACATCTTCGTATTCAAATAATTTAGTGTATTGGCGCATCAATGAGTTTTTCGGCTCAGTTAAGATATTGCGCAATGCTTGTAAATCTAGCGGGTTAAGATGTGTAAGAACAGGAACACGACCAATTAGTTCGGGGATTAATCCAAATGCTTTTAGATCTTGCGGAGTAATATACTTGTATAGATTTTTTAAATCCAAATCCATATCATCTTTCTTCACCTTATAACCTACGGCTTGCGTACGTAATCTGTTGGCAATTTTACGCTCAATTCCGTCAAATGCGCCACCACATATAAACAGAATGTTATTGGTGTTAACTGCAATCATTTTTTGATCGGGGTGTTTTCTGCCACCTTGAGGAGGAACATTTACAATGGTACCTTCTAAAATCTTAAGTAATGCTTGTTGTACACCTTCGCCACTCACATCCCTTGTAATGGAAGGATTGTCGCTTTTTCGAGCTACTTTATCGACCTCATCGATATAAACGATGCCTCTTTCTGCAGAAGCAACATCATAGTCTGCTGCCTGCAATAGGCGAGTTAAAATACTTTCTACATCTTCACCAACATAGCCTGCTTCAGTTAAAACCGTTGCATCTACAATACAAAATGGAACGTGAAGGATTTTAGCAATTGTTTTCGCTAATAATGTTTTTCCAGTTCCAGTTTCACCAACCAACATGATGTTAGATTTTTCGATCTCTACTTCATCCCTGTCTATTTTTTGACTTAGACGTTTATAGTGGTTATAAACGGCTACAGAAAGAACTTTTTTTGCATCATCCTGACCAATTACATATTGATCGATATGTGCTTTAATCTCGGCAGGTTTTAAAAGCGTAAATGATTCATCAAAAGCTTTACTTTTTTTATTGCCTAATTCTTGGGCAAGTAAAACATTCGCCTGAGTTACACATTTATCGCATATATACGCGTCCATTCCTTCAATAAGCATCAATGTTTCTTGCTTAGGGGAGTTACAGAACGAGCAACGAGATTCTTTACTTTGTTTAGCCATCTTTTATTAAGTTGTGAGTTGTGAGTTGCATGTTGTGGGTTTATACGCCTAGGCTTACAACCTTTAATTTGCAACTTGCAACTTATTATTTATTACCACCTAACACCTCATCAATCATACCAAATTCCTTAGCTTCATCAGCTTTCATCCAGTAATCCCTATCTGATGCTTTCTCTACCCATTCGTAACTCTGACCTGAATGTGTAGAAATGATGTCATATAGTTCTTTTTTTAATTTAAGCATTTCTCTTAAGTTAATCTCCATATCTGAAGCAACACCTTGTGAGCCTCCAGATGGTTGGTGGATCATTACGCGAGAGTGGGTAAGGGCAGCACGTTTGCCTTTAGCGCCTGCTACTAGTAATACTGCACCCATTGATGCTGCCATCCCAGTACAAATTGTTGCTACGTCTGGTGTAATATATTGCATCGTATCATAGATGCCTAAACCAGCATAAACAGAGCCGCCTGGTGAGTTAATATAAATTTGAATATCACGGTTGGCATCTGTTGATTGTAAGAATAATAATTGCGCCTGGATGATATTTGCATTCTGATCATAGATCGCATCTCCTAAGAAGATAATTCGATCCATCATTAAGCGAGAAAAAACATCCATTTGAGCCACATTCAATTGGCGTTCTTCAATGATATAAGGTGTCATTGATTTTGGGGAATTATTTGTGGCAGCGATAAACCTGTCTACATTCAATCCATTAATTCTGTGATGCTTAACTGCGTATTTTCTAAATTCGTCTTTATTGATGTTCATATGAATAACGTTTTGGTCCTAATAAATATTTTCTAAGATTAGTTAATTTCCGTGCCAATTTATCTAATTCTTTGAGATAATAGATTAATTCTGAATTTGAAATTATATTTCCTCTTTTCAATACTACTAAAATATTTGCATTATCAAAGGCAAATCGATGCACAATATTCAGATAATGAGTGAATTGGAAATGCTAAGAGCAGCCCCATTGAGCTGCTCTGCAAATCTATATTTCTTAGTTGCTGACAATTGGTCAGCAATATCAAATAATTTAACTGTTAGAGCGATTGATATCTGCCAAAGCGCACTACTTTAGGTCCTATTTCATCTCTACAAATTTCGCGTAACCAATCTCTTTTTGATCAAGCGTAGCAACAGATTTAATGTAATCGAACACTTTTAATGCTTTTACTTCATCAAAAATACGATTTGCATTTTCTTTTTCTTGTAAGAAAGTTGCAGTGTATTGTGCTAATTGCTCTTCTGGCATTGGTTGTGGACTATACATTCTAAACTGTGCGTCTAAACGTTGTTTGGCAGTTTCGAAAACATCCTTGTAATCGATTTTAATTTCATTATCTGTAATGATTTTATTTTCGATTAAAGTCCATTTCAAGTTTTTAGCAAAATCGTCATATCCTTGAGCCAATTCTTCGTCGGTTAACTTCTCATTGGTTGCTTTTAACCATTTACGCAAGAATTCATCTGGCAATTGCATTTTAGTTTGTGAAGTTAACTGTGTGTAAATATCATTTTGCAATTTACGATCAGCATCTTGTTGGAACATGCTTTCAACTTCTTCAGTGATTTTTGCTCTAAAACCAGCTTCGTCAGTTACCAAACCAGGACCAAATATTTTATCAAAGAATTCTTGATTTAGGTCTGATTCTTCTAGGCGGTTTACATTTTTAACTGTCACCTGGAATTTCGACTTCAATTCTTTTGCATCTTCTTCTCCAATGTTTAATAATTTTGCAATTACTGTTTCATTGTTGTCAAAAGCTTTTTGAACATCTAATTCGATAACATCATCCTTTTTAAGGCCAACTAAAGTTTTCAAGATCTTTTTGTCAGTAACCAAATCTGTACGGATAGATCCTGTACTTGTTATGCCACCTTCAAAGGCAGTTCCATCAGGAGAAAGCTGTACTAAATCAGCGTAAATTACATCACCCTCGGCAGCAACCTCTGGATTAGTCATTTTGCCATAACTTTTACGAATATTTGTAATACGAGCAGCTAATGTTTCTTCATCAGCCTTTACATCATAATAAGTAAATTTATCTTTTGAGGTAATTTCTACATCAACTGCTGGAGCTAAACCCAACTCATAGTTAAAAACAAACTCATCAGTATTATCCCATTTAAACTCGGTAGTATCATCTAAAATAGGTAATGGCTGACCAAGAACCTCAACTTTATTGTCTGTTAAATGTTTTGTTAAAGTTTCACTTAATAAGGTATTGATCTCTTCAACTAAAATGCTTTTGCCATACATCTTTTTGATGTGTGCAACCGGAACCATTCCTTTACGAAAGCCCGGTAAATTTGCTTTCTTAGCTTGTTCTTTAAGCGATTTTTCTACTCTTGAAGCATAATCTTCAGGTGCAATAGTGATTTTTACAACTGCATTTAAATCGTCAACTTTTTCCTGTGTGATATTCATTTCAATTCTTATTAATGTCTTTTAAAAATAAAGCCGTTCCGATAATTAGTCGGAACGGCTTCAGGTATTAGTGCGGATGAAGGGACTCGAACCCCCACGCCGTGAAGCGCCAGATCCTAAGTCTGGTGCGGCTACCAATTACGCCACATCCGCAATTAGGATTTATTTTGGATTGCAAAGATAGCGTTTTGTGTCAATTATCAAAAAGGAAAAGAAATTATTTTTTGCCTTTACTGTTAAGCATTTGGTGTTAAGGGATTTGGATTTACAATGTTACTGCGTTAGCACTTAAGTTAGACGCTCACCACCGATCTCATCTTGTAGATGAAACAAATATTCGACCGCTTTAACGAGGCGACTTCCATACCACGAAAACATTTCGCCATCTACTAACATTACTTTTGAATGCGGTAAAATTGCTTTGATTTCCTGGATGTGTTTTTCTTTAAAAGGGTAGGGCTCTGAGGAAAGGAAAATCAGGTCGCAGTTTACAGTTTTTAGCTGTGCGAGGTCCAATGATGGGTATCTTGATTGCTCAATTACATTTGTTAGGCCAATCTTTCTTAAGATATCATCGATAAAAGTATGTTGCCCGGCAAACATGTAAGGGTCTTTCCAAATGAGGTAAGCCACCTTTTTATCGATTTTTTTTTGAAGGGCCAAAGTTTGTAAATCGGTAAACCCTGCCTGGATTAAATGATTTAAATAGGCAGCTTCAGGCATTCTATCCACAAGTTCTCCAATTTGGGTAATTGTACGCATTGAATCTTCCAAGTTGGCTATATCGCTCATCCATACCGGGAATTCCTGCATTAAAAGTTCAATTTCACTTTGGGTATTTTCTTCTTTGTTGCCTATAATTAAATCAGGTTGAAGTGCCCTAATTACATCCAATTTAAGCTTTTTAGTACCTCCAACTTTGGTGCAGCTTGCAAACTTTTCGATAGGGTGGATGCAAAATTTTGTAATCCCTATAATTTCGTTATTCAAACCTAAATCAACTAAAAGTTCACTTTGGGAAGGAACTAAGGAGACGATTTTTTTGGGAGGATAATTGATGGTAATCGACCTCCCTAATTGGTCTGTAAACGTTTTTTGCATCAATCAGCTAAGCTATCAACCACTATTTTAATTTCATGATCGGATATGGTAATGATCCGTTCTTTGTATAGACCTCCAATTGCTTTTTTAAAGGCACTCTTACTAATCTGAAAACGTTCATAGATTTCTTCTGGCGTACTTTTGTCGCCAAGTGCAATTTTTCCGCCACGTTCTCTCAGTTCCTTTAAAAGTACATCTTTGGTGTCTAGAATATGGCTATAGCCAAGCGGTTGCAAACTTAGATCGATCTTACCTTCTATCCGTATTTTTTTAATCCATCCCTTACGTTGTTCCCCAACTTTCAAATTGGCAAATAGTTCGTTATGGTAAAGCAGGCCAATATATTTGTTGTTAATAATGGCATTAAAGCCTAAGTCAGTTTTTTCGCTAATCAATAGTTTAACTTCATCACCTTCATCAATATCAAAATCTTCTTCTTCAATATAGCGGTCCAATCGCGAAGAGGCGAGCATACGTTGATTGCTTTCATCGAGGTAAACATAAACTACATATCCTTCATCAAGGTACATGGGTCTTTTTTGGTCTCTGGTAGGAACATATACATCCTTGCCAATGCCAAGATCTAAATAAGCACCATCATCTGTGATATCAACAACTTTTAAGTAGGCAAAATCATCAACCTCTGCCAATGCAGTTTTAGTAGTAGCAATAGTTTGTCCATCCTTATTTACAAATACGAAGACAGTAATGTTGTCGCCGATTTCGATATTGGCAGGCACGTCACTGTATGGTAATAAAATCTCTCTATTTCCATCAGATAAACTTAATCCATCACTATTTTTTGCGGCTATTTTTAAATCGTTAAATTTTCCTATTGTTATCATATTATGCGTTGAATGAGCAAAGTTACATAATAAAAAGAGTTATATGTTGGATGTGCGCTTATCTGATAATGTTTTATACGATTTAATATTCTTCAAGGTTTTACGAAAACAAAAACCATATTTAACTCACCTTGTTATAATGGTGTACAGTACAAAATTCATAATTATGCAAAGAGATCAAAAATTCACTGAAAATGAAATTAATGCGCTACATAATTCAAATCAGCGATCTGAAGAGCCAAGTAGCGCACATGCAACACGTACTGCAGAGAAGTATGTGAAAAAGCGCAAAGAAAAGGCTGAAAAGCAAACTGAAGAGGAACATAAGATGGAAAACAAATCTATTTGGGATTGGGGTTCCATTAAATATGTGATCCTATAAGCTATTCTTCTTAATGCTGCGACTAGGGTCGTAATGCAGCCCTGGCGATAGCCAATACAATAATACCATTCGTGAATAGCGATAATTGAAGGGAGAAAAGATAACGGAAGTTGTGATTAAAATAGCAACAAAATACCAAAGATTCTCGTATACCAATGTTAAGCCAAATATATAGGCTGCCACACTCACTGTTATCATTTCGGCAACATTCATTGCGTAGCTTACAAACATTGCTACGTAAAAATAACCCGGCTCCCTTTCAAATTTTAAAGAACAATGCGGACAATGTTCGTTCATTTTTTGAGCTTTGAAGCTATATATCGGTCCACTAAAAACTTTTCCAATTCTGCAGCGTGGGCATTTTGAATTTGAGATCCCATGCCATTGACTTATTTCTTTCTGTTTAGTTTCCATGTATAATTGATTTTCTAAATTTTTCTGGCGTTAGGCCTTCGTGTTTCTTGAAGAATTTAATAAAGTAAGATTGGTCGGAGAAATTAAGCTGATCAGCAATCTCACTAATTCTTAGATCTACATTGATCAACAGCCTTTTGGCTTCTAGCAAAACCCTATCACGGATTAATGATCCTGCAGAAACTCCCAGGAAATCATTGCAGAGCGCGTTTAAATGATTAGGGGTTATATATAACAAATTGGCATATTGTTTTGGTAATTTTAATGCCGCGTAGTTGTTTTCTATCAAAGCGATAAAATTATTTAAAAGTGTATGATTATAATTGCTAGCACTGGAGGGTTCCAAAGTGGCTTGAAATCTAGCCACCTCAATAAACAATCTCATCAGTAAGACTTTCACTAAATCATCGTTTACAGGCGCTTCGTGTTGGCCTTCCTTTAAAATATCTTCTAAAATAACCGTTATCTTTTGTTGGGTAGCTAGTGGTAATTCTAACACCTGGGAATTAGCTTGTCCGTTAAAAAATGGAAAGCGAGTTAAATAATCTGTTGCTAATAAGAAGGAACTAAAATAGGTTTTTGAAAAGTTGATAATATAACCTGCCGGTTTTGTTTTAAAATTCCAGTGATGTACCTGGCCAGGAACCATAAAGTAGATTATGCCTGGCTTGATGTTAAATTTCTTGAAGTCAATTTGTTGTTCTCCTTCACCTTCCGTAAAAAATACC
>DATJDT010000038.1:0-5091 GCA_035497275.1 Pedobacter sp. | reverse complement strand
AACCAAATAAATTATCATGAATAGATTATGCTCAACTATCGCCCTAGTAATGCTGTTAACTATCAGTTTTTCGGCTATTGCACAACAAAAAACAGGTTCATTAAAAGGAAAGGCAATTGATGAGAAGACCAAGAAACCTGTAGAATTTGTTTCATTTGCTATTAAAAATGTAAAAGATTCAACAGTTACCGCCATGGGAGCTACTACCACTGAGGGGCTGTTTACGGCTAAAGGTTTACCCTTCGGACAGTATAAATTTTATCTCGCCCTTATTGGGTATAAACCTATCCTAAAATTATTTGAAGTTACTGCAGAGAAGTCGAGTATTGACTTTGGGGATGTTACGATGCAAGAAGCTGCCATCACTTTAAACAGTGTATTGATCAAAGGTGACTTGCTCCCAATGATTATTAAAAAAGATACAATAGAGTTTAACCCTGCTGCTTTTAAAACGCAGGCAGATGCCAGTTTAGAGGATGCTTTAAAAGCCATGCCAGGCATGGAAGTAGATCAAGAAGGAAAGATAACTTTTAATGGGAAAAAGATCGATAAAGTACTGGTAGATGGGAAGGACTTTTTCGGTAACGACCCTAAAATGGCGACACAGAATTTACCGAAGGATATTATCAATAAAATTCAGGTAATCGAGAAAAAAACAGATGATGCGATATTTAAAGGGGTAGACGATGGTAAGCGTGAAAACATTCTGAATGTGACGCTAAAGGATGATAAGAAAAAAGGTTATTTCGGCAACATTGGAACTGGGAAGGCAAATGGAAGCCTGTACGATGCTTCAATTAATATCAATAGGTTTAACAATAAGCGCCAGTTCTCGATAATTAGTATGGCCAATAACATCAATAAAACCAGTTTCTCTTTCAATGATTTAAATGATTTTCTAGGGGGTGATATCTTTGGCTCCGGAATGATAGGGGGTATCATGGTTGATGGTTCAGGTACTATCACAGTAAGTTATGGTAATGATGATTTTTCTTTTGGTGGTGGTGGCGGTGGGGGTATTAATGATAATAAAGGGATTGGCGTTAATTACAATGATGAATGGGGTAAAAATCCAAAATATCCTAATAAGATTTCAGCCAACTATATGGGGAATCGAAATTATGGAATTCGTGAAAGCTTGAGTAGTAGGCTAAATCTTTTGGGATCAGATAGTTATTTCAATGATAAGGACAATGATGCAAATACCATTACGATGCGTCATCGTATTAACATGAAATTGGATTTGCCTATAGATTCGATGAACAAATTGCAAATTTCACCAAGCTTCGGTTTTAGTGGAAGCGATGTGCAAAATACATCAGTTTTTAGTTCGTATACTCAAAATGGAGCACAGAACATCAATACGGGAAATTCCATAACATCGAACGATAGTAAAACACCTGGATTTAATGGAAGAATATTGTACAATAGAAAGTTTAAAAAGAAGGGCAGAAGTTTATCAATGAGTGGTAACGGAAACTTTAGCCGTACAGCACTAGATGGATTGAATTTTTCGAATTTAACCATTAATAACAGTGGTGGCGTACCTTCTAGCACTATTTTAAACCAACTAATTGATCAAGCCGGTGATGTAAATGGCTATGGGTTGTCTGTAGATTTCTCTGAACCTTTAACCAAAAAGATAAACCTGAGTGTAAATTACGGCTACAACAAAAGAGAAGACATTATTGATAGAGTTGTTTACGATTATAATTTAGGAGCTACAAAATACGATTTGATAAATAATGACCTGTCTAGAAACCTGCAGAATTTTAATGAAAGTAATAATATCGGTTTAAGATTTAATTATGTCCCTAATCCCAAATTGAATTTTACCTTAAACACTAACCAGAAATTTGTAAATCTTGAAGGTAGGAATTTAATGAATAATAAAAGTATTTCGAGTAATTATGTGCTGATAGAGCCAAATTTTTATCTTTCTTATAAAATGAATAAAGTGTCGAGCTTGTCTGTAAATGGAAGTCGATATATTAATACACCAAGTGTTTCGCAGTTGCAACCTTTAACGGATAATTCTAATCCTTTGCAAATTACTATGGGCAATCCAAATTTGAAACCTTCGGCTGACAACTATGTCAATTTATCCTACAATCGTTTCAATCCAACTTCTTCTACTAGCCTTAATGCGAATATTGGTTTTAGCAGTAGTGATAACAGGATTATTAATAACTCGATACTTGATCCTAAAACGGGTATTCAAACCACATTTTACGATAATATAAGTGGTGCATATAACTTTAATGCCAGATTGGGAGGTAGTTTTAAAATTAAGAGCCTAAGCTTAACATTTAATCCCAATGTGAGTGTTTCGGCTGGTAAGAATAAGTCCTTTTTAAATAAGGAAGTCGTTTCTTCCAACACACGCAGCATTGGATTTGGAACAAATGTAAATTATGCTTTAGGTGCGGATCTTCAATTCTCCAATCGCATTAATTTTAATTTAAGAGAAGTAAACTATAATTACAGTAACCTAGCTGCTCAAAATTTCACGTCCATTTATAATAATCTGAGTTTAAATGCTGCTTTACCCTATGATTTTCGATTTACCTTGACCAGTAATGTGGGATATAATGCTAATGTTGGAGTAGGTGCAAATAATAATACCATCCACACAGCTAATGTAAGTATGGAGAAAATGTTCATCAAAAAATCACTAAGCCTAAAAGCATCCGTATCTGATGTATTTAATAACAGTCGCAGTAGTTCGAGGTTTGCGAGTGATACATACATTTTAGAAAGTGTTAACCTAGGAATGCGCAGGTATTTTTTAATGAGCCTAACTTATCGAATTAAGAAATTTGGCGCAAAAGAGACCAACAATCCTTTTAGAGGAATATCGATTTTTTAGTTTTAATCTCTTTTTGCCATTTAATCCTTTATTCGCGGGCCTTATTTTTTTGCTCTTTTCCTTTATGTTCTCTATTTGGATTTAATATAAATAAAGGGTAAATTGCGCCATAAATTAAAGCACATGAAGCTATCGCAATTGAAGCAAGGAGAACGAGGAACGATCGTAGCGTTTACAGACTTAGAGATGTCGGTAAAATTAATGGAGATGGGTTGCTTGCCTGGCGAAGTAGTTGAAGTTGAGCGTTTTGCTCCTCTTGGCGATCCAATGGCGATACGTGTATCAGGTTATCAGCTTTGCCTACGTAAAAATGAAGCTGCGGTGATTATAATCGAATAAACCTTGGCCGACATTAGAATTGCATTAGTTGGTAATCCCAATACCGGAAAATCTACGCTCTTTAATCTTTTAACGGGATTAAATCAAAAAATTGGAAATTTCCCAGGAATTACTGTCGATAAGAAAATAGGTTTCTGTAAGCTCGATTCAGGCAGAAAAGCTGAAATTATCGACTTACCGGGTACTTACAGTCTTTACCCAAAAAGTAAAGATGAAGGCATCGTTTTTCAAGTATTAGCCGATCCAAGTAATAGCAGCTATCCCGATGTAATTGTTCTTGTTGCAGATGCAACAAATCTTCGTCGAAATTTATTGCTTTGTACGCAAGTTGCAGATCTGGGCATTCCTATGCTTCTGGTATTAAATATGAGCGATTTGGCCCATAAAGTAGGCATTGAAATTGATGTAGACAAACTGTCGGAACGATTAGGGATTCAGGTTGTGGCAATGTCCGCAAGGAACAACGACGGCTTAGAAACCCTTAAAATAGCGATTGACAATACTTCTAAAATTTGCACACAAAACGTTAGTGTTGATGCGACAGCATTTGCTCCTCAAGCAATTTCCGCGGTAAAAGAAATTATCAAAAACGAAAATAGCTATTATGCCTTGCAGGTATTACATCAGCATGAACATTTAGCTTTTTTTACACCGGCACAGCAGGAAGCAATCGAAAATGCCGAAATATCAAATGGCTTCGAATCATCAAAAATACAAGGCGAAGAAACAATAGCGAGGTACCGACACTTAAGTACCATCTTATCCAATGTAATTAAGGATACCGGCGCAAGCAGGAAATTTAAAATTACTGATAAGCTCGATACTGTTTTAACACATAAAGTATGGGGACTTGGTATTTTCTTAGCTATTCTTTTCTTACTATTTAATGCCATTTTTGCCTGGTCATCTTATCCAATGGATATGATTGAAGGAGCTTTTACATGGATTACAGAGGTAGGCCATCGTACACTGCCGCCTGGCATGTTAACGGATCTTTTATTAGACGGCGTAGTAGCCGGGTTAGGAGGAATCGTAGTTTTTGTTCCGCAAATTGCCATACTTTTTGCTTTTATTTCTATACTAGAAGATACTGGTTATATGGCTAGGGTGACTTTCATGATGGATAAAATGATGCGTAAAGTAGGGTTAAGCGGTAAGTCTGTAGTGCCAATGATTGGTGGTTTAGCTTGTGCAGTACCTTCCATTATGGCTGCAAGAAATATTGAAAGCTGGAAAGATAGGATCATCACCATTATGATAACACCATTGGTGAGCTGTTCTGCAAGGTTACCCGTTTATATCCTAATTATTTCACTCATTGTTCCAAAGGAGGATGTTTTTGGTATTTTCAATAAACAGGGTTTAGCCTTAATGGCCATGTATTTAATTGGTATGCTAGCGGCAGTACTAGTAGCTTGGGTAATGAAATTCATTATTAAAGCTAAAGAAAGATCTTATTTTATTATGGAGTTGCCTGTTTATAGGATGCCAAGATGGAAAAATGTGCTGTACACAGTGTATGAAAAATCGAAGACATTTATCTTCGAGGCAGGTAAGGTAATCATAGCTATCTCCATTGTACTTTGGGTAATGGCTTCTTTTGGACCAGGAGATCGTTTTAAAAAAATAGAGCAGAAATACGAAACAGCCTTAAATAGTTCAGTTCAAGATAAAGACCATATCCAAACTTTAATGAGCAGCGAGAAATTAGAGAATTCTTATGTTGGTATTTTAGGTCGTTGGATTGAACCGGCCATTAGACCATTAGGTTACGATTGGAAAATCGGTATTGCATTGATTACTTCTTTTGCTGCTAGAGAGGCCTTTGTAGGCACCATGGCGACTATATATAGTGTTGATGGAGGAGATGCAGATACCAAAAC
>DATJDT010000037.1:0-6327 GCA_035497275.1 Pedobacter sp. | reverse complement strand
GCAACTGCAGCTTTTAGTGTAAAAGATGGTGATAAATCATACTACCAAGTAGATGTTAAAAACGAAGAAAAAGTTGCTACATTGAAATTTGGTGCAGATGGTAAACCTATCGAATAAGCATTTAATCCATTATGTGTGTATAACAAAAGCCAGAAATTAACTGGCTTTTGTTATTTTTGTTCTATGGCTAAGATATTGATAATTGAAGATGACACGACTTTCGCCCAGATACTTGAGATTTTTTTAACTAAAAACAATCATCAAATAGAGACTGTTGTAACAGTTCAGCAATCAAACAGCATACTTAACCAACAGGAGTTTGATCTTTTACTAATTGATTACCGTTTGCCTGATGGCACAGGTTTAGATGTGTTAAAGACCGTAAGAGAAAAAGGAATTCATATTCCGATCATTATCATGACCAGCTTTAACGATGTGCGCACCGCAGTTAAATCTATACAATTAGGAGCATTTGACTACATCACAAAGCCGGTTAACCCAGATGAGCTTTTGATGGTTATTACTCATTCTTTATCCAAACCAACGGAGCAGCTAGAATCAAGTCAATTTATTAAGGGCAAAAGTGCTATTGCCGATAAATTATATGAGCATATTAGTTTAGTTGCACCAACAGATATGTCGGTTATTATTCAGGGCGAAAGCGGAACGGGTAAGGAATACGCAGCAAGAACACTTCATCTCCAAAGTAAAAGAAAAGATAAACCTTTTGTCGCTATCGATTGTGGAGCACTCTCTAAAGATTTAGCGGCCAGCGAATTATTTGGCCACATTAAGGGGGCTTTTACAGGAGCGGTAACCGATAAAAAAGGGCAGTTTGAAATAGCAAACGGAGGCACCTTGTTTTTAGATGAAATAGGCAATCTAAGTTATGAAGTTCAGATTAAATTATTACGGGCGCTACAGGAAAGAACGATACAGCCTTTGGGCAGCACCAAACAGATTGCTGTTGATGTGAGAATAATTGTAGCAACCAACGATGAGCTGATAAAAAGTGTACAGCAAGGAGATTTTAGAGAAGATTTATATCACCGTATCAATGAATTTAAAATCCAACTCCCTCCACTTCGTGAAAGAGGAAAAGATTTAGAACTGTTTATCAATCATTTCGTCGCATTGGCGAACATTGCGTTAGAACGAGATGTTAAAAGCATTTCAGATGATGCCAAGTCACTACTTTTAAGCTATGATTGGCCAGGCAACTTACGGGAGTTAAATAATGTTATCAAACGGATGGTACTCCTTAGTCCGGGGCACGAGGCTACGCTCGATGCTTTACCAGACGAGATGAGGATCGCAATCCATCAATCGCCAATCACCAATTCCTCCGATCTGAAAGCCATTAACGAGGCAAACGAAAAAGCTTTGATTATGGAGACTTTGCTCAAGGTTAAATACAATAAATCACAAGCGGCAAAACTGCTTAATATCGACCGTAAAACCTTATATAGCAAAATGGAACGTTACGGGATAGCATAAGGTTGTTTTAGAAAAAACAACAACTAATAACTTTCTTCAATTACAACCAATAATTGCTCAAGGCTAGCTAAGAGCACGAGGATAGCCATCCTGCAAGCTTCATCAATCGATTCCTTTTGATCAATAGAAACCTCCATCTTTCTGAACTCTGCCGCAAGATCCTTTGCACCGATCTGAGCCAATCTGCCCGCAAGTCGGTGGATGATTAACCTAGCCTTTTGCCTATCACCGTTTGTTAAGCATTCTTTTAATACCTCAGCATCTTCCTCAGAATCGTGCTTAAAGCGCGTTATTATTTTCTTTTGCATCTGTTTGTCACCCATCGTCATTTTCTCCATCAAACTCTTATCCAACTCAGTGGTATTAGCTAATGGTTCAAAAATAGCAAGCAAATCGCGTTCACTAAATGGCTTGGTAATAATTCCGTTAAAGCCTTCATTCCAAACTGCTGCCCGCTCATCAGGCAGAACTTGCGCAGTAATAGCATAAAATTTCACATCAGCTGGCATTCGTTCTCTCAATAAACCACACAAGTCAATTCCCGACATTTTTGGAAGGCGCATGTCGATAAGCACATATTTTATACTTTCATCTACTGGTTCGGCTAAAATATCAGTAACATCGTTAAAGCTTCTATAGGGGATTTCGTTCCTTTCAAAAATTAGCTCACAAAGGTCCAATATTAACTTATCATCATCTATAACCCATACCTTACCCTTATTTTCAAGTTGATTAGTCAATAGTTCAACAGGTTTTTGCAATTGATTATCAGCTCGGATATATTTTAAATAAACACTAAATGTTGTTCCTTTATTTATTTCACTTTTCACATATATTCTCCCATCTTGGCGGTCGACAAGCGATTTTACAATCGCCAAGCCAAGCCCTGTCCCGCCTTGATTAATTCGGCTCTCCCCCTGGCTTTCAACTTGCTCAAATTCATTAAAAATCCGATTGCTGTCTTCGTCCGATAAGCCTATCCCCGTATCTTCAATTGTAAAGTTGAAATGCAGTGCGTCGCCATGTTGTTTAAAAGAAACATCCAAAAATATATGCCCTTCTGACGTAAATTTTACAGCATTTCCAAGCAAATTGAAAAGGATTTGCTTTAACCGAAATGCATCACCAATCACATGATCTATCTCTTCAAGGTTAAATCTTGTCACCAATTTAATTGATTTTTGCTCCGCCAATGGATACATCACCGCAACAACTTCATCAAGCACTTTACGCAAAGAAAAACCCTGGTTATTAAAGCCAAATTCCCCTGAAGTAATTCTGCTATAATCTAAAACTTCATTTACAATTTGAAGAAGGTGAACTGCAGATTGGTAAATTGCATTAATATCTTTCTTTTCAGGACTTTTTTGTCGGGTAATTATTTCTGCATATCCTAAAATGGATTGGAGAGGTGTTCTTATTTCGTGGCTCATGTTCGAAAGAAAGCGCTGCTTGGCTTTGCCATGATATTCGGCTTCTTCTTTTGCCAATTCCACAGCTTTCCGATATTGATTACTTTTTGTGATATCAGTTAATATCAAATAAACCAAAACCAAGGTGATAAAAAAGAACGCGATAATGATGACAGTTATTTGAACAGCACCTTCATTTACTACTTCCCTCGCATTTGCACCATTTAAAATAATTTGACCCAATACCTCGTCCTCCACCTCTCTTAAAATACTTAACATTTGCTTTGTTAGAGCATTACTAGATTTTGCCAAAACAGCTTCGCGTTTTAAAAACTTTTCACTTTTCTGACGCTGTGCTAATTCGATAGATTTTAGGGATTCCTGAACACCTTTCATGATGCTATCTTCAACAAGTGCATTTAAAGTATCCCTTTTGATCTTAAATTCTTCGTTTATAATCTTATAAACATCCGCTTCCTTTTTCCCAAAAAGCCGATTTAAAAAACCCTTTGACTTTTTCTCTTCATCTGGCGCTATTGTTTTCGTTGAAGTTGCTCTTTCGGTTGTTAAAACTGCGCTATCCGATTCCCTTGATCGCTGTAAAACTAATTTATTTAATTTTTGCACGTCATCCGAGAATGATTCGGTATTGACCAAAGTTTCCCGTACTTCAAGATATTTAACAAATTGATTATCCCGATCTGAAAGCAGTTTTTTTAGCGTTTTTATCCTTGAAAGTTGTGCTTCGTCATTATGATATAAGCGGGAAAGCGTATCTAGTTTTTTCCTTAGATATTTCGTCTCCTTTATAAAACTATTTCCCGATTTGCTAAATGCATGGTCTCTTTGTAATTGATCTAAACGCGCTATTTTTTGTGAAAGTTCATTCACAATGCTGAGTCGAACATTTGGAGCTGAAAGCTTTTCGACCGTTATTAGCATTTCTTTAAAAACAAATTTACTTACCCCCCATGCAGCCAATAGCGCTAAACAAGCAAATAAAAATCCTATAATAACCTTCCCTTTTGTAGCTTGAAGAAAGCGCTTTTCAGCAACGACTGCCATTTAATTCAAAATATGGATAAATAATGTTGTTATAACGAACAAACAACCCGATGATGTACCTAACAAGTTAAAAGCTATTTAAGTTTAGCAAATTTCCACCCCATGAAAAGCCATAGTTGAAGTAGACATCAAGTAAGGATTAGACAGTTTTGTCATAGTACATAACCTACTTGAAGCCTACTTGATACCTACTTGAACACTACTTGATCTTTGCTTAGTAGCTAATTGAGATAGTCCTGATATTGAACGTATATTTTTCTTAATTTTATCGCAAACAATGCAATATCATTATGAACCGTATCGATCGGCTTTTTGGAATCCTAATCCTCTTACAATCAAAAAAATATACTACTGCAGAGCGGATTGCCGAACAATATGGGATCAGTGTCCGAACCGTTTATCGGGATATCAAAGCTCTTAGCGAACAAGGGATTCCCTTAAGCTTTGAACCAAACAAAGGCTATTTCATTGTTCACGGTTATTTCTTACCGCCTATTTCATTCAATTCTGATGAGGCAAATGCCCTACTATTGATGGAACGGTTTTTAGAAGGGTTTGCAGACAAATCAATCCTCAATCATTATACAGCCGCATTAAACAAGGTTAAGAATGTGCTGCGTACAGCTCAAAGGGAAAAGCTAGAAACCTTAAACGAACATATCAAACTCCAACTACCAGAGCGTTTAAAGAATGACTATGAGTATCTTTCTTTAATTCAAAATGCCATATCGGCCAAATGCATAATCGAAATAAATTATAAAAACAATAAAGCCGAAACCAGCAAACGTGAAGTTGAACCTATTGGCTTAATCTTTTATGCTTTTAACTGGCACCTCATTGCTTGGTGCCACCTCAGAAATGAATATCGGGATTTTAAGCTGAATAATATTATTAAGGTAAACTGTACAGATGTTCCCTTCAGAAAAAAGGAGCATATGCCTGTTAGCGACTACATGAAATTGCTCCCAGTAAATTTTTAAATAATTCTTTTTTCGCACTGACATAGGGTTGTCAGTATCGCGTATTTTCTTTGTATAACAATTAATTAAAATCAAAGAAATGAACATTATCGAATTATTATTAACCGAATTAGCACAAGAAGCTGCAGTTACCCGTAAAATGTTAGCCATAGTTCCTGTCGACAAATTTGATTGGGCTCCTCATGAAAAAAGCATGAAAATGAAAGCTCTAGCAAGTCATATTGCTGAATTGCCGGGCTGGGTTAAATTGGCTTTAACTACAAAAGAATTAGATTTTGCAACTGCCCCTTATGAGCCGATTCCTGTAGCAAGTAATGATGATCTTTTGGCCATCCTAGAAAAAAGCCTAGCAGAGGCAAAAAGCAGTTTGGAGGAAGCAAAAGAAGAAGATCTTAATGAAAGATGGATCTTAAGAACTGGCGAAACTATTCATGCAGACATGTCTGTTTATGAAATGATTAGAGTTTCTTATAGTCAAGTATCCCACCACCGGGCTCAATTAGGTGTTTACTTACGCTTATTAAACATCCCAATTCCTGGAAGCTATGGTCCAAGTGCCGATGACCAGAATTTTTAAGCCATTTTCGCATAGGCACATCAAGTTTATCACGATGGGCCTATGTTTCTACTTAGTTGTAATGTATAGATGTGTTAAAATGTTAACTTTGTGAATTATTAAATAATTCTACCCAATGGCCGACTCAACAACACGATTAAACAAATACATTAGCGAAAGTGGTTTATGCTCAAGAAGAGCGGCTGATAGATTTATTGAACTAGGCCAAGTTTTCATCAATGGCCGTAAAGCAAAAATAGGCGATAAAGTATTTTTTGGCGACGTAGTAATGGTAAATGGTAATACGATAGAGCCAGCGCAGGCAGAAAACACCATCTTATTAGCTTATAACAAACCTGTTGGCATTACCAGTACAACCGAAGCAAATGTAAAGGGCAATATCGTAGATCATGTAAACCATAGTGAACGTGTTTTCCCTATCGGAAGATTGGATAAGGATTCGCAGGGGTTGATTTTTTTAACTAACAATGGTGATCTAGTTAATAAAATCTTAAGAGCAGGAAATAATCACGAAAAAGAATACATCGTTACGGTAAACAAACCGATAACCGATCAGTTTATTGAAGGAATGGGTAAAGGTGTTCCTGTTTTAGGCATTATGACAAAAAAATGTAAGGTTATTAAAGAAAGTCCTTTCATTTTTAAGATAACCTTAATTCAAGGTTTAAATCGTCAAATACGTAGGATGTGTGAGTATTTTGATTATGAAGTAACCAAATTAGAGCGCGTTCGTATCATGAACATTAGCGTTAAAGGCCTTCCTGTTGGCGATTGGAGAGAGCTTACAGAAGAAGAA